>JBEIGB010000064.1:0-22776 GCA_040382095.1 Lewinellaceae bacterium | reverse complement strand
CACCCCCCCGCCGCCCCCTGCCTCCCCCGTTGGTTTTTTTGGGGGGGGGTTTTCCCCCCGCTCCCCCCCCTCTACTCGTTCCACCCCGCCACCCTGAAAAATGTCATTTGGCGTTGCAAGCCGTCAAATGAAAAGCCAGCGGCTTTTTACCGGAGAGGGCAATTAGAATGGCAGGCCAAGTCCCAGGTTGATGTTGGGGTTTTTGAGCCAGTTCCTGGGCGGGTTCCAGAAATTGACACCGTCCCAACGGTAAGGGTAGCGCATCTTCAGGCCAAGGTCCAGGCGAAAGATGAAATAGGTGAAATCGAGCCTTGCCCCAAACCCCGGGCTGAGTGCGATTTGTTTGTAAAAAGGATCGTAAACCCCTTTTCCGGGAGGCAGATCGGCATCGGTAAACGTGTTGAACCGAAATTGTGACCCCGGTCGGGTTGGGTCCCGGCGGACGGTCCAGATGTTGCCACCGTCGAGAAACCAGGCCCCGTCGAGGCGCCAGAAGATATTGAACCGGTATTCCAGGTTGAATTCGAATTTAAGGTCCCCGGCCTGATAAAAGAACAGGGGGTTTCGCCCGGTAATGGAAAGGGAATCTATATGCCCGCCAGGGCCAAGGGCACGGGCCGGCCAGCCACGGATACTGTTGGGGCCACCGGCAAAAAACTGCTTGACGTAATGCACTTCCCGGCTGAAACCAAAGGGACGCGCAATGCCCGCGTTGATCCGGAGCGCGAGGGACCGCTTGGAATCTATCTGGCGGTACACCCGGAAATCTGTGTCGAGCCGGACGAACTGCGACAGGGAAACCCCACGGATTTTCAGGGTGTCCTGGTTGCCCCCTATGAGATTGTACAGCGCATTGCCCGCCCAGGTTTCGAATCCTGCCGTCTCCAGGTTGAGACCCAGATATTTCGATATGCCGATGTTGTTGGGCCGTGTGGCAGATACAAAGTTCAGGTCCTTGAATAACAGGCTGACGAAAAGCTGCCTGCTGAATGAATTGCGGAAAAAGGCATTCTGGTTGATGATGGTATCCGAAGCGGGCTGAAATACGGGCCTGAGGTAATCAATCCCGAGGTGGTTGATGCTGTAGCGCCGGCTCGCGGTACGCGCATCGAATCCATACCCGGCATTGAAAAGGGTATAATTGTAGAAATTGAGCAGAGAAACATAATTGAGGCTACCGGAAAGGTGAGAGGTGCCGGAGGATTCGAGAAACGGGTAAAACCCACCGCCCTGGCTCCTTTGTTCGCGGGTAGAAAGTAAAGGGCCGAGCTTCTTCCAGATACCCAGGTAATCCCTGAATTTTGGCCAGTATAAATCGGATTGGAGCCTGAGGTCAACGGTATTCCAGAATTGTGTGCCATCGGGGCTGGGGTTTACTTCTACCCCTGCCGATAATTTGCTGAGCAGGGTCTCCGCACCCTTGAACAGGTTCCGGTGCCGTATAGAAGGGCTCAGGGATATCCCGATGAGGTTGCCGATACCGGCAGCGTTGCTGCGGTTGGTATAATTGATGTCGAAATCTACCCCGGTCTCGAATTTTGGGGTGGGGGTGAGCTCTATCCTGAAATTCAGCTTATTGGGGAAGAGGCTGTCGGCCTCCTGCCGGATACGCACAAACTGAAAAGCCTGTAGGCCTCCGAGTTGCTTGTTGGTAACATCGTAAAGCTCGTCTTTGTACTGTATCCCTTTTTGCAGGTGTATCGCATCCTTTATCGTGGCAGGTTTTACAAAAAAGTTAAAGGCAGTGTCCCGGTAAATAATCCCGTCAATGAGCGTGTCGCGGAGGGGATAGTCATTAATGCCCGGGAAGTAGGCAGGGTAAACGACAATATCGCCGACGAAGAACGTACGAAAGTTGGGGTCGTTGGAGGGAGGCACCACGTTGAGAAAGATATCGGCATAATGGCTGTACCGGGTGGTGTCCACTTCCATCTGCGAGATGTAGTTGGGATAAAAAAATGCATAGCCGTGGTTGCGCAATAGCCTCGAAATACGGTCTTTCTCCAGCTCGTAAATCTTCCCATCGGGATTTTCGCCTCTTTTGAAAAAGGTTTCCCGGAGATGGTCGTCCAGGATACGCTGTATGGCAGGGTCAGGGGAACGCAGAAAGAGGCTGTCCACAGTATAGCGGTGACCAGTATCGGCATAATAGTGTGCCGTGAGCTTTTTTTTCTTTTTTCCGGCAAGCTGCTCCTCGACAAATACCTTTGCATCATAATACCCCTTATATTGCAGGAAAGTTTCCATTCCGGCAGCGGCCTGGTTAGCAAGGTCATAGGAATAAATGGCGGGCACCTCGGCGATAAAGCGGTTGATCCAGCTATTGAAGCGGGAAGTGTCCTGCCTCGCTGCCGTCTTGAAATAAAACCACTCCCGGGGGAAAAAGAGGAAAAGGCTGCCATTTGGCTTTTGCCGGTACAGGGTAGAGAGTTCGTAGCTCAGGGTGCGTTTATTTTCGATGGGGTAAGTGCTGCTGAGGTGCAATACGTTTTTTTCCAGCAGGAACTGGTCTGCAGTCAGGTATTTGGTCGGACTGCACCCGGTCAAACCTAGTAGGATGGAGGCCCCAAAGCAAAGAAAGCACTGTTTTTGAAAACTTTTCATGCAGAATGCGCAATTGGGAACAATGGGTCTTTCAAAAAACAAAGTTAAGTGGATTACTTCGCTGCAAATTAAGAAGTTCCGGCAAAAGTTCCACAAATTCCTGGTAGAAGGTGATAAGATCGTCCAGGAATTATTGCTGGACGGGCGCTGGACCGTGGAAGAGCTCTATGGGTTGCCTGAATGGCTGGACCAACACGCAGGGCTTATCCGAAATCGCAGCATAGATGTCGTTGAAGTCAGTGCCGGGGATCTGGAAAAACTTTCGGCCATGCAGGCCCCGCAGCAGGTGATTGCCGTCGTAGATATGCGGGTATTGCCACGCCTTGATGACCTGCTTAGGTCGGACTTGTCCCTTTATCTCGATGGTATCCAGGATCCCGGCAACCTCGGTGCAATCCTGCGTATCGCGGATTGGTTTGGCGTACACCACGTTTTTTTATCGCCGGAAACGGTAGAGGTCTTTAATCCAAAGGTCATCCAGGCTTCCATGGGCGCATTTTTGAGGGTGTGCACGGAAGTTTGCGACCTGGAGGCGGTCAAATCGGCTTTTCCGGGGCTCCGGGTTTTGGGGGCCGACTTACATGGGGAAAATGTTTTTGCCGTAAACGGGCTGACGCCCGGGACGATGGTCGTCATCGGCAATGAAGGCGGAGGAATATCCCCCTCCTGCCAGGGACTGCTGGAGGGCAGGCTTACAATCCCAAAGCAGGAGGGAGCGGGCACAGAGTCCCTCAATGCGGCGGTGGCCACGGGGATTATCCTGGCAGCCCTGCGCAATAAATTTGTTGGGTGAGCCCAGGTTACCCGGGCTGGAGACCCCTTACAGATGCTTGAGTAATTCCTGCTCGATCATTGCTGCACCCCGTACTTCGGTGGCGACGATTTTCCCTTCCCGGTTGATCATGAAGGCTCGGGGGATACCCCGCACGCCATACATATCCGCTGCAGCAGAATCCCAGCGCCTGAGGTCGCTGACGTGGTATTCCCAACTGAGGTTATCGTCTTTGATCGCTTGTGTCCACTGTTGCCTGGTCGTGTTCAGCACATTCTGCAGTTCTTGTGGAGAGGCAAGACGTTGCCGGATACTTTCATCTACTCCATCCAGCGAAACGCTGAAGATGGTAAAGCCCTTATCCTTATATTTATTATAAACAGAAACGACGTTGGGGTTTTCCCTGCGACAGGGCCCGCACCAGCTTGCCCAGAAGTCCAGCAGAACCACTTTCCCTTTCAGGTCGGAGAGCTTGTATTTGCGGCCACTTGGGCTGGGAAGGGAAATATCCGGGGCATCGGCGCCGATCCGGACTAATTCCTGTGCCATCTGGGCCTGATACTGCTGCTCGACCATTGCAAGGAACTCGGCGTACGCAGTCGTGAGTTCCAGATTTGGATAGCTCCCCTGAAGGCGCGCCTGTGCTTTTTTCTGGATTTCCAGAAACTCCCCCGCAGTGCCCATTGCGCGGAAGGCCACGAAGGCCCCCGTGATGGGGTTGCGCACGGTGTCCACTAATTTGCTGACGTCGGCAGCAGACATACGTTGCTGGATGAGGGCGCGCATAGTGGCAGCAAAGATCTCTGAGTCCGGGGAACCTTGAATCTCGACTTCGTAATTGGGCAAGGTGTTTAAATCGCCTTTGATCACTACTTTTTTCTCCTCGCCGCTAAGGATGAGGTTGATGCGCATGGCGCCGATGCGGAGGTTATACACTCCGGGTTCCACACCTTCGGGCATTGAAATACGAAAAGACCCGTCACTGGCGATATCTGCTTTTGCCAGAATCGTAGAGGCTTTTCCGATGATGACTTCGTCGAGAAAGGCTTGTAAATTACCTGCTCCCGTGATCTCCCCGTCAATGACCGTGCCTTTGGGGGCACAACTGCCCATCGAAAACAGGAGTGCCAACGAAACAAAAATGATTGATATGTTTTTCATAAGTAGCGTATTTGAAGATTTACTGAACGCATTGAAGGGCTTGAAAGATGAATGGCGGGAATGTTCCGGGACTCAGATGGCATGGGCCATTTTTTCTCCGAGGGTTTCTTCATATACCCGGGTCCATTCGCCGATATGACCAAGATCTTCGGTGTCTATCCATACATTTGTCCCTTTCACCTCCCCAATTTTAGAAAAAGGAACATTATGGATATTGAGAAAGTTGAGGAATTCATCTTCCCGCTGCGGTTTTAGGCTCACGATGATCCGGCTCTGGGATTCGCCAAACCAGTATGCATCTTTGCGGAAATTCTGATCGGTTTCTGCCTCAAAACCTCTTTGCGCACTGACTGCAGACTCCATCAATGCGGCAAAAAGCCCGCCATCGGAGATATCATGGGCTGATACGACCAGTTTTTTGGCGATGAGTTGCAGGACGGCGTGCTGGATTTGAAGCTCTTCGTCTATATCGAAAAAGGGTATGGGCGAGGAGGGTATTTTACAAACATGGCGCAGGTATTCTGCACTTCCGAGATCGTTATGCGGGGTGCCGAGCATATAAATAAAATCGCCTTCGGACTTGAAGTCCAGGGTCATCTGGTTGTCCAGGTCTTTGATCAGGCCGACCATACCAATCGTCGGAGTGGGAAATACCGGCTCGGTGCGGTCTTTTAATACGCTTTGGTTGTAAAAGCTTACGTTGCCGCCCGTCACCGGGGTGTCCAGTTTCCTGCAGGCTTCGCCCATTCCCCGTATGGCATTTACAAATTGCCAATAGACTTCCGGGTTGTGCGGGTTGCCGAAATTGAGGCAATTCGTGATGGCCAGGGGCACACCGCCTGAGCAGACAATATTCCTGGCAGCTTCTGCAACGGCAATCATCGCACCGATATAAGGGTCTGCATAGACGTATGCCGGGTTGCAATCGGTAGTGAGCGCCAATGCACAGGAAGTGTCTTTGATCCGTACGACGGCGGCATCAGAAGGGGCATTGGTCGTAATGGTATTGGTGCGCACCATGGAGTCGTACTGTTCGTAAATCCACCTCCGGGAGACGAGATTGGGGGAAGCCCAGAGTTTTCGGGCCGCTTCTGCAAAATTGGCAGGTTTGGGCAGGGCAGATAATTTGAAGCGTTGTACTTTCTCCAGGTACCTGGGTTTGACATATTCCCTGACGTACACCGGCGCCCCCCCACCGAGTACGAGCGATGCCGCCGGGATACTTGCCACTACTTCGCCATGGTGCAGGAACTCGAGCTGCCCACCTTCGGTTACTTCTCCGATTTGCGCACAAACAATATCCCATTTTTCAAAGACCGCCAGTAAATCGGCTTCTTTTCCTTTGTGGCAGACGATGAGCATACGCTCCTGGCTTTCCGACAGGAGGATTTCCCAGGCTTTCATGCTCGCCTGCCTGGTAGGTACTTTATCCAGGTCAATCCGCATCCCGACCTCGCCCCGGGCGCTCATTTCGGAGGTGGAGCAACAAATGCCTGCCGCACCCATATCCTGCATCCCGACAATGGCACCGGTCAAAGCGGCTTCGAGCGTGGCCTCTAAAAGCAATTTTTCCTGAAAAGGATCCCCAACCTGTACGGAAGGGAGATCGTCGGCAGAATCCTCGGTGAGGTCAGCAGAAGCAAAAGTCGCACCGTGGATACCGTCCTTCCCCGTCGCCGAACCGACGATGAACACCGGGTTGCCGATACCTTCCGCTTTGGCCGATATCGTATGGCCTTTCTGGACGATCCCGACCGACATGGCATTGACCAGGATGTTCTGGTTATAACAATCGTTGAAGAAAACCTCCCCGCCAACTGTGGGCACGCCAAAACAGTTGCCGTAGTGCCCAATACCGCTTACGACCCCGCGCACCAGGTGCCGGGTGTGCGGAAGGTCTATGTTGCCGAAGCGCAGGGAATTAAGTGCAGCAATTGGCCGGGCTCCCATCGTGAAAATGTCGCGGTGGATGCCACCGACCCCGGTAGCAGCCCCCTGGTAAGGCTCTATTGCCGACGGATGGTTGTGCGATTCGATTTTAAACGCACAGGCCAGGCCATGGCCGATATCCACCAGCCCTGCATTCTCTTCCCCCGCACCCACGAGCAGACGTTTGCCCTCCCGTGGAAGGGTTTTCAACCAGTGAATAGAATTTTTATAGGAGCAATGCTCCGACCACATCACGGAATATACGCTTAACTCTGTAAAGTTAGGCGTCCTGCCGAGGAACTTGACGATTTTCCGGAATTCATCTTCTGTCAATCCAAGCTGCGCCGCCGTCTGAACGCCGATTTGAGGTGCTTTACCTGCCTCCATGTATAAGCTTTTAAGATATATCTGTTCAGGTTTTCCTGTAGAAAGGTCGCCCGAATGCTGCAATGTGCCGCGAAAAACGTCTATGCTGAAATCATCGCGATGCAGACGCACTCCGGGCATCCCGCAGGTTTTTGCTGCGCAAATATAACACTTGCCCGGGCAACTTTCCGAAACAGGCTAAAGCTTTTTAAATATTAGACTTGCAATGAGTTTTTCCGCACCCAACCGCATAAACTATGGGGCACCAAATGATCTGAAGGGGGCGTTTGAAAGATAATCGTTCGACCCCAATGGAAAATATTGCCCGCACGAGCCTGCCTCATAAGTCTTGCCCCGGTTTTCGCCTATTTCAGCAGGGCATTGATATAAAAGAACAAGACAAGATAAACCCAGAGACCATCGAGAAAATGCCAGTAGATCGTCAGCAAGCGGAGTTTGAGCCGCTTTTCCGGGTCGGAAAAATACACCAGTACACTCACGGGATCCACCATTTTTTTATAAGCCTTCCATAAAAATGCACCCAGAAAAGGTAAACCGGCGATTACGTGCAGAAAATGAAGACCGGAAATCACATATAAATACCCGGCTGAATTGTCGGAGTCAATGAAAACGTTCTGCCGGAAAAGGCTCTGCCAGGCAAAGACCTGGGCAACCAGGAAAATAAGCGAAAGCGCGATAGTCGCCAGTAAGGATTTCTGATAATTGGGGGTGTGGTCTTCCAGATAGGATTTTTTTGCCCACAACATTGTAGCACTGCTGCCGAGCAAGAGGAGGGTGTTCAACAAAAACAAGGGTGGGAGTTGTAAGGGTGGGAGCTGACTCTGTACCCTGGTGTAAACGAACGCTGCACTCATACTTAGGAAAAGGGCGCTGATGCCGAGCAACAGCAGAAATAGCAGCACATTATGTGGATGAAAGGCGAATGAGTCGTATTCGCTGTAGTGTTCGGTCTCCGGTATGGGCTTTTGCATTGCTGTTTATTTTTCTGCCCCTTCATCCCCCAGTGGTTTCTGGAGGCTCCTTCGGCAGCGTTCGGAACAATATTTTACCTCGTGCCATTGCCGGGCCCATTTCTTTCTCCAGGAAAAGGGACGGCTACAAACCACACATATTTTTTGTGGAAGGTCGCTTTTTTTTCGTTGCTTTGCCATGTGTTCGTTTCGACGCCTTTTAAACGATACGGCGTGCCTTTTGTTTATAAATCGAATCGTTGCGATGGAACAGCAGAATGGGGAAAGTGCTGTTTTACCCTATCGCGTCCTGTCATGACGATTGTGATCGCCTTGGTGGCCGTTCGAAACACGTGAAAAGCCGTTTAGATGAGGAGATGTTCCCGATGCAATACACCCCTGCCTCTGGAGGCCAGGTTTTGCTGGAATTGCGGCACAGAGCAACCGCTCCTGGATCCACGCACCGGCGGGGCACCCATGCGGGTTGACCTGCGCGGAAATGTCGAGGCACAACTTAACGAACAATTCTTTTTTGCCCTCCGCGAACGGCTGGAGCGTGAGCATGACCGGGAATCATTCCCCGAATTCTCAGAACGCCTCTATACTTCGGGCTTCCGCGATACGATCCTGCGCAGGATCGCACAGCTGTCCACGCTCCTGTCGGAAATGCACGATGCAGACGAGGCCTGGCCCCAGGAAGTCAACGCCCTGATCGAAGACCTTTTCGAAGATCTGCTCGATCAGTTCGTAATCCGCTTTGCTCAAGACCTGTGCGAAACATCCTATCCGGAGGCAATCCTGAAATATCAGTACGCCGAGGCCGGGAAGGTCTCCATGGTACAAATAGTACTCGATTTCCTCCAACTGGAAGCAGAAGGGGAGGATTTCTACACCGACTTTCTGCGCATGCCAGTCGAAAAGCTTGCCCAGGCCAGCAAGCGCTTCCTGTTTCCTGCTAAAGACGAAAAAATCCTCATAATCGTTGATCAAAGCGTGCTGGGTACCTGTAAAGAAGGTTATGCGTTTACGGATAGGGCATTGTACTGGAAGGCACCACTTCAAAAACCACAGTACGCCGCCTATACCCAATTGCGCGATTTCCGAAAAGAACAAGGCTGGATAACGATAAACGGGCACTTTTTTAATGCTACACCGGCTATCAATCATCGGTTGCTCCGGCTGCTCAGCCGTCTGCGCCGCTTGTTTGGTTGAAAAGGATAAAATAATGGAGCGGCCGCCCCAATATCCTGCTTATGGGGTCATACTGCGAAATGCTGTTCGCGTGTTCCGCACAAGGCTTTGATCTGCGTACGGTACATACCGACAAATAATAAACCTGTTTCGATAATCCATTTGCAATAAGTCTGTTGTGCAGAGGCTGTCCGGTAAGTCTTTGCCGCCTTCACCGGCAGCGCGTAGGGTTTACCCCCCCCAAAGACCTGAGCGATTATCTTGTCGTCTTATCCTGCACGGCAAAATAATTTTTAATATCGCGCCTGCTGGTTTCCGGCTTTCCTGAACCCCCGCTTTTGTTTTTTACCTCGGGCGGTAGATTATATTAGTTTTTGGCATAATATTTGATTAGATTTAATATGATGCTTTAAGTATATCGTGTATCGTTTTAAAATAAGCCAAAAAATGACCAGGATACTTTCCTTTTCGCCGCTGATTGTATTGGCATTATGCTGTTGGCAGGGGCTCTTTGCGCAGGGTTTCCAGCCGTTCTCCACAGGTGTTACTGTCCGCGGGGTACCACTCGATAATCCCTGGGCGGGCGGCCTCAACGCGCCGCAATTATCCACTGCGGATTTTAACCGCGATGGCATGGACGATCTGTATGTTTTTGACCGGGAAGGCAATGTGCATCTTGTTTTTATTGCAGGCACGAAATCGGGCAAAACGGTCTATACGTTCAACCCTGCTTATGCCGCAGCAATGCCGGTATTGGAAAGCTGGGTCCTCCTGCGCGATTATAATGGGGACGGGGTAAAGGATATTTTCGCCTATTCCGATATGACTGGCGTGGACGGCTTATGTGTTTTTACGGGCTATTATGAGGGAGATAGCCTCCGGTTCAAGCGTTTTACCCATCGCGGGCCGTTCAACCTGGCTTCCTTCCCTTTGCAGGGCAGCGTGCTCACCCCAATTTATATTACCCGTGCCGACTATCCGGCAGTGGACGATGTGGACTGTGACGGCGACCTGGATTTACTGACGTTTAACCTTACCGGGGGCTATTGCGAATGGTACAAAAACCAGTCGGTGGAACGGGGGTTTGGGCGGGATAGCCTCCAGTTTACCCTCGATAATAAATGCTGGGGCGGCTTTTATGAAAGTGGCCTTACAGAAAAAATAGACCTCGCCGCAACGGCCGGTAGCTGCTATAAGCCGGCTGCTTCCGATCTTTCCCTTAACTACCGACATGCAGGCTCCACGCTGCTCACGCTCGATATGGACGGCGATGGAGACCGGGAGTTATTGCTCGGCGATGTCTCGTTCGGCAATATGACCCTGCTGATGAATGGCGGGGATTGCAAACAGGCGTGGATGAACAAGCAGGAAAATTACTTCCCTGCCAACGATGTGCCAATAGATATCACGATTTTTCCGGCGGCTTTCCACCTCGATATTGATCAGGATGGAAAAAGAGACCTTGCGGTTGCGCCGAGTGCCCGCTATAGCAGCGAAAACCGAAACGTTCTTTGGTGGTATCGCAATCAGGGCAGCGCAGATAAACCGCGTTTTATCCTGGAACAGCGGGATTTTCTCGTAGGGCAGATGATTGATGTCGGTACTGTCGCCAACCCCGCCTTTGCCGATGTCAACGGCGATGGTCTGCTGGACCTCATCGTGGGCAACCAGGCCCTCTATCATCCCGACAACGATAAAGATACCCGGATGTTCCTGTTTTTGAATACGGGTACGCTCTCCCGTCCGAATTTTACCCTCAGCGACGAGGACTGGCTTAATTTCTCCAGGTTTTCCTCAACTGCATCGGGTTTCTCGCCAACTTTTGGCGATCTCGACCAGGACGGCGACCTTGACCTGGTCGTGGGCGAAGAGGCGGGCAGATTGTTCTTTCTGCAAAACCAGGCCGGCGCAGGCAAGGCGATGTCCTTTGCAGCTCCGGTTTTCCCCTACCTGAATATTGATGTTGGCCTGGCGAGTGTCCCCAATATCGCCGATGTGGATGGCGATAACCTGCAGGACCTGCTGGTTGGGGAGCGAACAGGCAACGTCAATTTCTTTAGAAATGTCGGTTCAAAAGGTGCTCCTGCATTTAACGCCAACGTCGCCCAATCGCCCAACCTTCAGTTTTTTGGAGGAATTGATACCCGCCAGACAGGATATGTATCGGGGATGAGCGCCCCGGCCCTCCTGGCACAAGGGGATTCCCTGCTTATCGTGAGCGGTACCGAAGACCTGGGCATCCAGTTGTTCAAAGCGGCAAAAGGTAATTTGACCGGCGAATTTGCAAAAATGCCTTCGTCTATCCCGGCAAAAATCCTGGGCACCAATACCCGCCCTGCACTTGCCGACCTGGATGCGGATGGTTTTCTCGAAATGGCTGTAGGCAACAACAGGGGTGGGCTTCAATTATTCAAAACACCTTTTAAAAGCGTGGTTTCGACAAGTACAAAAGACCTGCTGGCAAGAGTTTCCGCGATGCAGGTGTACCCCAACCCAACCACCGGCACTTTTCATTTAAACCTTCCCCGCGAAATCCAATCAGGTGATTTACAAATTTTTGATCTGCAAGGCCGTCTTCTGCGCCATTGGCGGGATACCCCCGTCAATGATGCCTACGACCCGGGCCGGTTGCCCTCCGGCTGGTATGCCCTGCGCTTTGTGTCAGGTGAAAAAGTATTCGCCGCCCGGCTATTGGTGGAGTAGGGCACTCCGCTTTATACAATATGTACCCCGTCGCCCGCTGTTGCGACGGGGCAGTAAAGTAGGAAAACCAGTTGTTTTCGCACGATGCTGGCCCGTCGCAACGCGTTGGAGTTATTTCGTCAACGACTGGTACACCAGGTTGCGGAATTTTTGAAGGAATTCCCCGTAATACACAAAGGGATGGATGTTGGTAAACACCAGTGCAATGAGGTTTTCTTCGGGGTCTATGGTAAACCCGCTGCAGTACATTCCTTCCCAGGTTGCGGCACCGGGCGAAGCAAGGCCTCCATAGTGGCTCTGATCAGAAAAAATTTCCAGCCCGAAACTAAAGGGGTCGTTCCTGCCCGCAATTTTAAGGTCTCCGATCTGGTTGCGGAACATGAGCTCCACCGATGCCGGGCTAAGGATTTGTTTTCCGTTGAATTCCCCTTTATTGAGTAGCATCTGGCAGAACCTGGCGTAGTTTTCGATTGTGGACACCAGCCCGGCACCTCCGGAATAATATCTTCGCGCACCCTGGATAGGAAAATAGCGGTTGCTGAAATTATTTGAGACCTGGAGGGTGCTGTCTTCGGAGGGCAAAGAATATAGCTCGACCAGGCGAATCGCTTTTTCCCGGGAAAGGTAGAAATGGGTATCGTCCATCCCGAGTGGCTCGAAAATCTTTTGCTTGAAAAAAGAGGCCAGACTTTGGCCAGCCACGATTTCGACAACATAACCGAGGATATCGGTAGCCAGGCCATAGGTGAATTGTTCTCCCGGATCGTGGAGGAGCGGGCGCGACGCAATTTTGGGGATTACCATGGAAAGGGTAATGCTGTCGAGCGCGTTGAAGTAAGGCACCTGGTACTCGGAAAGGTGCTCCAGGGGGTGCTCATAAGGAATGCCCGCAGTATGGGTGAGCAAATGACGGATCGTGATGGGCCTGGTGGCAGGCCGGGTTTCCAGGGTACTGGAGACGGAATCATAGCTTACCAGTACACTTGGATTGGCAAAATACGGGATGTACTTGGACAGTGGATCGTCGAGCAGGAGTTTGCCCTCTTCATTGAGCATGAGGATGGCTGTCGTAGTAATCGCTTTGGTCTGGCTGGCAATCCGGAAAACATCGTCCCTTTCCAAGGGCATTTTCGTTTGCATATCCCTGAATCCGAATGCTTTGTAGTGGATAATCCTGCCCCGCTTGGCGATGAAGGTAGCAGCGTTGGGGATTTTCCCTTCATTCACCCATTTAGCCAGGAAGTCGTCCAGTAAGGCGAGGCGGGTGGGGGAAATGCCATAATCTGCCGGGCGGTCCGTGAAAATAAATTGCTGTTGCTGGCCTGTCAGCCTTAGAGTGCCGAGCAATAGTGCCAGCATCGGTAACCAAGTTGATCTGTTCATATTTTTATCGTGTTTTTGGAGATTTGAGCCTGGGTATCCGGTTGTTTACAGTGCTGTTGCGTTTGGTATCCCGGGGTTTATGCCCCGCGCTGTTTCAGTACCGGGATCATTGCCCCGCTGAGGCCTTGTAGCTCTATGGCGCTGCGTGCGTACTGATAAGCAAAAGGGTAATCTCTTCCGGAGGCGAGGGCATCGTAAAAAGCGACCGAAAATTCAATGGCGGTAGAGTCTGGGACGGCCCTGTTCATGCCGATCACAAAAGGAATATACCGGACGATTTCGTCTGCCTGGATTTCCGAATAGCAGGCATTGAGCACTACGCATTCGATATGCTCGGCAAAAAGGCCGAACAGGTTGCCGAGGGCAGTGGAGGCAACTAGTTTGGGCTGCCCTTGATCGTCTTCCAGGATGATGCCCGCATCGCCAGCCCCATGCCCCGAAAAGTGAACGATCTGGGGCGACTCGTCCAGAAGGGCACGCCGCAGGTCCGAGGGCCGAACGGCCCACTTGGCCACCAGGTCGAAGCGGTCGCGGTGCTTTGCACGCTCGAGGCCGTTTTCAATGTCCCGCAGCTCCTGGTTGATGCGCAGTTGTGTAGTAGCATCCGGGTTGGCCCCAAGGAAAAGGATTTTCTTTAAGCCCGTATTTACTGGTGTCGGAGACACAGGTCGCGGCACTTCGGTAATGACCTCCGCAGGTCTGGCTGGTGGGGTAAGGATACCCCTATAGTTGGCCTGTAACCCTTCTGGAAGCTGTTGCGCATAAGCGGTGAGCGCACTCATAATCCGGGCTTCTTCGATCCTGCTCTCTTCCCTGGTGAGAATGCCCCGGGAGGCGTCGGCCTGAAGACGTGTATGCCGCCCCGAGAGCATAGTGGCGTCATTTTGAAGACTGTTGATTTTACTGGCTTCCGCCAGACACAAAAACAACTCGACCGCCTGGTTCAGGTTTCCCGATGCAATCGCCTGCAAAATGTCCTGCCTGCCTATTAGTGCCATACAGAAAATACGGGTTGTTGATGATGAGGCTTGTCGCAACGGCTCAACCTGGCGACGAAATACGTTTTTTCGTCCACACAAAAATAGTAGGGTGCGAAATAAACATATTACCGCAGGATAATCCCATCACAGCAAGTTTATCGTCCTGTTAAGCTAATTGCTTCACAGGGGATTTTGTTCCACAAGATAAAAATAATTTGGGATAACCTTGGCTGATGTGGCGGTCCTTAAGGAAAAAATGGCACGCACGCATACGCGTATCAGCCACCCAGTGATTTTTTGAAAAAAATAGGCTTTGAAAGAGAATACGGTATTTTTTTTTAAAAAATGTTGCAGTTTTAAAAAGAAACGGTTATATTTGTAAAAGATTAATAAGTAAAGTGCATGCCAGGGGCGATATTTTCGCCATGTATTATGCGGGTTATTTTCTGTGCACTGCATTTAAAACAAGCTTGCGAGGCTTACTTTGAGAGGACTTGTACTTTGAGAGGACTTATGCTATGAGAAAGCTTTTTCAATCAGGTATTTGAAAATAGGTTCAGCCCGACAGGCCGGACCTACACTTCAAAATACCTCCATGCCCCTTCATCGCTACACGTTGGTGAGGGGGCATTTTTTTTAACTACGTTTACACCCTGCGCATCAATCCTTCCTGCACTACTGAGGCGACGAGTTTTCCATCCGTACTGAAGATACTCCCCTGGGTAAAGCCCCGGGCATTGGAAGCGCTTGGGCTCTCGATAGCATAAAGCAGCCACTCGTCCATACGGAAATCGCGATGGAACCACATGGCATGGTCAAGACTGGCCATTTTAAGCTTGGCGAAAGTAGTGACATCGGCGTGGGGCTGTATCGCGGTGGTCAGCAGATTGTAATCCGAGGTATAGGCGAGCACCGCCTGGTGCTGCCGGAAATCGTCGGGCATCGCCCCTTTCCCGCGCATCCAGATATGTCGGAAGGGCTCCTGTTTCACCGGTATGGCAGGGTTGATCATTTCCACCGGCTTGAATTCGATGGGCCGGTCCAGGTTTAGATAGCGCTTCAGGTTTTCCGGGAGCTGGTCTTTGAACTGGATAGCGATATCTTCCAGACTTGCCAGTTGGTCGGGCGTAGGTACTTTGGGCATGGAAATCTGGTGTTCCAGCCCTTCTTCCCGGATTTGGAAAGAAGCTGACATGAGAAAAATCGCCTGCCCCTTCTGAATGGCCTTCACCCTGCGCGTGGTAAAGCTGCCGCCGTCGCGTATCGTTTCAACCTGAAAAACGATAGGGCGTTCCAGGTCTCCGGGAAGGACGAAATACGCATGCAGCGAATGCAGCACCCTCTCCTCCGGTACGGTGCGCATGGCCGCAATGAGGGACTGAGCGAGTACCTGCCCCCCGAATACGGTCTTGCTGCCCACTGTTTTGCTTTCGCCGCGGAACAAATTTTCCTCCAAAACCTCCAGATCGAGCAATGCGAGGAGTTCTTGTACGCTTTTCATGCTTGTTCTTATATTTCTGCAAAAGTACGCTTTTCCCGCTATGTTGCCCCTTTTAACAGCGATAATCCGTTCCGGATGGCTTGCTTCATCGCTATGTGCCAGCAAACTATCCCAATTATTGGGCCCTGTGAAATTATTTTGAACGGCTCCCTATCCTGGGGTTGTGTAAAAAGGCCGGAGGCCGTCATTTGGCGACTGACGCCGAAAACTTTCTTTCGCCGCCGAAGGCGGCGGAATACTTTTTACACAACCCCAGGACATACCGGAGGCTTTTACACAACCCTTGTAGCAGATCGTCGGACAGGCAGTATGCGGCTGAAAAAAGTACGCTTCCCATTCGCGGAAATTGTTATTTTCGTCTGCATGGAAACTTATCACATACATATCCGGGGGCAGGTTCAGGGGGTAGGGTTCAGGCCTTTTGTGCTAAAACTGGCACAGCGGTTGGGATTGTCAGGCTGGGTGAGCAATACTGCCGACGGGGTCCATATAGCGATCAACGCAGATGAAGCCGGGCTTGCCGAATTACTGGAGACCATCAGGTCGGGCTATCCGAGGCTGGCCCACATTGCTTCGATTGCGGTCGAGAAGGTACCTTTTAAGACTTTTTTTGCATTCAAAATCGTCCAGGATGATACGCCGGCGAAGGCAGAGCTATTGCTTAGCCCGGATTTTGCACTTTGTGAAGACTGCAGGAGCGAGCTGAAAAGCCCCGGAGATCGTCGCTCTGGATATCCTTTTACGACCTGTACCGTGTGTGGGCCGCGTTACTCCATATCACATGCCCTTCCCTATGACCGGGAGCGAACATCTATGGATGGGTTCCGCCAATGCGCCGACTGCCTCCGGGAGTACGAAAACCCCGCCGACCGGAGGTTTTATTCGCAAACCAATTCCTGCCCGGTATGTGGGGTGCGCCTGCAGTTGCTGTTGCCTTCAGGGGCGATAGAGCAAGAACAGGGCGATGTCCTGCAAAAGGCTGCCGATACGCTTGCGAAAGGCCACATCCTCGCGCTTAAAGGGATAGGCGGGTATCTGCTCCTGGCAGATGCCACCTCCGCAGAGGCGGTCAGGCGCCTCCGGGCGCGCAAACAGCGCCCGGCCAAGCCATTTGCGGTGTTGTACCCCAACCTCGAAACACTGGAAAAGGATACGGCGCCCGGCGAGGCAGAAAAAAATGCGCTCCTGGGGCACGTTTCCCCAATCGTACTGCTCCCCCTGAGGGATGTACCCGGATCTGGCCTGGCTGCTGAGGTAATTGCCCCGGGCCTGAACCAGATCGGTGCGATGCTCCCTTATGCCCCCTTGCTCGAGTTGTTGATGCAGTTGTTTCCCCGGCCTGTCGTGGCGACAAGTGGGAATGTCAGCAATGCGCCCATCGTATATACCGATAACCAGGTCGAGGAAGGTCTGGGCGTAGTTGCCGACCTGATTGTTTCTCACGACCGGGATATCGTCGTCCCACTCGACGATTCCGTACTGCGCTTTAGCCCTGCGGCCCGGCAGGCGATTTTGCTTCGCCGTTCGAGGGGGCTTGCACCGACACTCATCCTTCCCGCTGCTAAATCATGGCAGGGCGACCTGCTTGCAATGGGTGCAGACCTCAAAAGTGCCTTCGCTTTTTTACATGCCGGCAATTTATACTTAAGCCAGTACCTGGGTGACTTAGACCACTGGCAGACGCAGGTGCATTTCCGAAAAGTGCTCGCGCATCTGCACGGGCTGTTTCGCACCCATCCTGAAAAAATACTTGCCGACGCCCATCCCGGATATTTTTCCCGGGCCCTGGCCCTGGAAATTTGCTCGGCAGAGGGAGTCCCATTAGCAGTTTATCAACACCATGAGGCGCATTTTGCCGCAATACTTGCCGAACATGGGCGTATTTCAGACCCTGCCCCGGTGCTCGGCGTAATCTTGGATGGCACGGGCTGGGGGAGGGACGGTAGGATTTGGGGAGGGGAATTTTTTGTTTGGGAACACCGACAAATCCGGCGTATTGCACATTTAGCACATTTTTCTCATATTGCAGGGGATAAAATGTCCAGAGAGCCCCGGCTGTCGGCACTGGCAATTGCCAACGGCCTGGATGGCGCAGCAGACCTGCTCTCGCCATGGTTCTCAACAACAGAGTGGCAGGTCTATATGCGTTTGTTGGAAAAAGAGGGGCCACTGGAAAGCTCAAGCATGGGCAGGGTATTCGATGCCGTCGCCGCTTTTTGTGGGTTCGGTAGCTGCAACAGCTACGAGGGGGAATCGGCAATGCGCATGGAAGCAGCCGCGGCACAATGGCTAAAAAATAATGATTGGAAAAAAGCAAAGGGTTACATTTGCCATTGGCAGGGAACAGAGTTGATGCTATCCTCGCTGCTGGAACAGGTCATTGCGGATGTGCGGGCAGGGACTGCACCCGGCGAAATCGCCGTCCAGTTCCATAGCTGGGTCGTGAATGCCATCGAGATTATCGCGGAGGCCGTCCGGCCATCTGCTGTTGCCTTCAGCGGTGGGGTGTTCCAAAATGCCGTATTGGTGGATTTGCTGCACCTGCGGCTGGAAAGCAGGTTCAGGCTGCTGTTCCATCAACAGGTGAGCCCGAATGACGAAAACATCGCTTTGGGACAACTGGCCCTCGCACAAATCGGAGGGCACGAGGTCTGAGTTGCCTGGCAGCGAATTTTTTGCACGCTCCCGGGACTTCCTGCGCAACCCCAAACTATTTTCTGGCGGCGCAAGCTGCAAAACGCCTGTTAAGATAGCTTCATTTCAAGCCGCCCCGCCCAGGAAATAATATTTCACGGCGGAGGCAAGGAATGGCTAATATATTTGCCTCAAAAAGTCCATCAACACATATCTGACGTATATGAAATATTTAAGTGAATATAGAGATCCACAACTGGTCGGGCAATACCTGGATGAAATCCATGAAATCGTAACGCGCCCCTGGAGTATCATGGAAGTATGCGGCGGGCAGACGCATGGATTGGTCAAAAATGGCATTCTGAACCTGCTCCCTCCACAAATTAACATGATACATGGGCCGGGTTGCCCGGTTTGCGTCACCCCATTGCACCTGATTGACAAAGCAGTCCACCTCGCTCTGGATAAAGGGGTGATTTTATGTTCCTACGGCGATATGGTCCGTGTACCCGGGTCGAAGATGAGCCTGCTCGAAGCGAAAGCCAATGGTGCCGACATCCGGATCCTCTACTCTCCATTGGAATCCCTGAAGCTGGCGCAGGAATATCCCGGCAGGGAGGTCGTTTTTTTTGCAGTGGGATTCGAGACGACCGCCCCTGCAAATGCGCTGGCGGTGATCCAGGCCAGCCTGCTCGGTTTGAAAAACTTTTCTATCCTCACCTCTCACGTACTGGTCCCACCGGCAATGGAAGCGGTGCTTAACGATGAGACGGCAAAGATAGACGGGTTTCTCGCAGCAGGGCACGTCTGTGCCATCATGGGCCTGTCGGAGTATGGCCCACTGGTGGAAAAATACCAGGTACCGATTGTTGTGACGGGTTTTGAGCCGGTGGACCTGCTTCAGGGTATCCTGATGACCGTCCGGCAACTCGAGCAGGGCGTGGCGGCACTGGAAAACCAATACAGCAGGGTAGTAAAAGCGGAGGGCAACCCCCAGGCAGTAGAGGTCATCCATAAGGTTTTTGAGGTTTCTGACCGGGAATGGCGCGGGATCGGGAATATTCCGGGGAGTGGCTATGAGCTAAGGCCCGAATTCCGGGGCTATGATGCCATGGTTAAGTTTGAGGTGGATATTCCCAAAGCACCGGAACACCCGGATTGTATCGCAGGGCTTGTGCTGAAAGGGATCAAAAAACCGCAGCAGTGCCCGCAGTTTGGTAAGGGCTGTACGCCTTCATCGCCTTTCGGCGCCCCCATGGTATCTTCGGAAGGGGCTTGTGCCGCATATTACCATTTTCAGGCTGTGGAGATCGGTTGATTTCTGTTGGCAAAGGCGATGGGGAAATGTCCACTACTGCGGGTTACCGTGATTATCGAAAATAAAAACAAAGCATGTCGGCTTTTGAAGAAAAACAATCGCTGCTGAACTGGTACTGCCCACTGCCCCAGCTCGATTTTGACCGTATCCTCCTGGGGCATGGCAGTGGAGGGTTGCTTACGAACAAACTGCTCGAGGCAGGGGTCTTCGAACTCCTCAATAATGAATGGTTGGCACAAAAACACGATGGGGCAATCCTGGACCTGGAAGGGAGGATGGCTTTCAGTACCGACAGTTTCGTAGTCTCTCCGTTATTTTTTCCGGGGGGCAATATTGGCGAGCTGGCGGTTAACGGGACGGTCAACGACCTGGCGATGTGTGGTGCGCTGCCGCGCTACCTTTCCCTTGGTTTTATCCTGGAAGAAGGATTTCCGATGCGCGATTTTTGGGAAATCCTGCTTTCGATCCGCAAATCCTGCGCCCTTGCCGGGGTAAATGTGGTAACGGGCGATACCAAAGTGGTGGAGCGCGGCAAAGGGGATGGGATTTTTATCAATACGACGGGTATTGGCCCGCTGCACCCCCTGGCATCTATTCAAAGTGCCCGGGTAGTTCCAGGGGACAGGGTAATTGTCAGTGGCCCGGTTGCGGCACATGGGATGGCCATCCTTTCGGTGCGTGAGGGCTTACAATTTGAGAGTACGATTACAAGCGATACCCGGGCACTCCATCGTCCGGTAAAGGCACTGCTCGATGTATTGGGGCAGGAAGTACACCTCTTGCGCGACCCTACCCGCGGTGGAGTGGCCACAACGCTCAACGAAATTGCCCGCGACCGGCGGCTCGGGGTAGCGCTTGAACAATCCAGCCTGCCGATTGACGAAGTTGTCGAGTCGGCCTGCGAAATCCTTGGCCTTGACCCGCTCTATGTGGCCAATGAGGGGATATTTATTGCCATTGTATCGGAAAGTACTGCCGCCGATGCCTTAGCGATCCTGAAAACATTGCCGGAGACATCCGGCGCCGCGGTCATTGGAGAAATCGTTGCCGACCACCCCGGTCAGGTTTTGTTGAAAAGCCGTATCGGTGGTAAAAGGGTTGTGGGTATGCTGCCCGGCGAACAACTGCCCAGGATTTGCTGAATGGGCCTGAATGACGGTTTTGACGCAAAAGCCCATGCCGCTTTCTAAGCGGGCTATACAAGCTAAATGAGGCGGTTGCAGGGATTTTTTTCGTGAATTGTGGGAATAACCAAAAACAAACCGTATGTTGGATAAAGAAATCATACAAGTAATTTGTGGAGGCACAGCCGCTGAAAAAGTTTTAATAAATCCATGCAAAAGTTACCGCTGCATATCGTTGCTTTAGTACATAATGAAGCCCAACCTTCCAGCTATATCGTCCTGTTGAAAGAAGAGGCGGGAGAACGCCGCCTACCGGTCGTAATCGGCACTTTTGAGGCACAGGCCATTGCATCGGCAGCAGAAGGGGTTAAGCCCAACCGCCCGTTTACACACGATTTACTGGCCAATACCCTGCGCACGTTCTCTATTCAATTGGAAGAAGTCCTGATTTCCGACCTGAGGGACAATGTCTTCTACGCCACGCTCGTCTGCTCATCGCCCGATGGACAGATTTATGAAATTGATTCGCGCACTTCGGATGCGCTTGCACTTGCCATCCGCTTTGCCTGTCCGATTTTTACCTATCGTCCGATTATAGATCAGGCAGGGATTATCTGGGAAAATGCACCCGAGAAATCCCTTCCCGCCGGCAAACGCGGGCTGGGCGCTTATTCAGATGAGGAGCTTCTCACTATGCTGGAGGAAGCACTCGAACAGGAACACTATGAGCGTGCCGCTACAATCCGTGATGAAATCGCACGGCGCAAAAGTAATTGAACTTCTAGGATTTTTGAAATCACCAACCATACGAAGATGCATACACCTGAAACGTTCCGAACACGCCGGGCACTTCTCCTGAAAGAAGCTGGAAACGGGCTTATCCTGCTTCCAGGCAACGAGGAGGCTCCGATGAATTATGCCGATAACGTCTATCGTTTCCGTCAGGACAGCTCCTTTATGTATTTCACGGGTATCCGCCTTCCGCATTTCGTACTGCTCTTAGATGCCTCGTCCGGTACATCCGTCCTCTTCGGCCAGGAACCTACGATTGACGATATTGTCTGGATGGGCCCCCAGCCTTCACTTGCTCAACTTGCGGAAGCGGCAGGGATCGAAAAGGCCTTGCCTTATGAAGCGCTCAGCGGGCATATTGCTTCCGCCCTCGCCCAGGGGCGGACAGTTCATTACCTGCCCCCTTATCGCGGCGAACAGGTAATCCAGCTCTCGCGATGGCTGGGAAGGTCTGTTGACGATATAACCAAAGGGGCTTCTCCGGCCCTCATCCAGGCGGTGGTACGGCAGCGTATGACCAAGACTTCCGCAGAGATCGAGGAGATCGGACACGCTGTGGAGGTTACCGGGCAAATGCACGTTGCGGCAATGCGCCAGGCGCGTGAGGGCATGACCGAGGCCCAGCTTGCAGGCCTGGTCGAGGGGATTGCCGTAGCCGGGGGGGGCAACCTTTCCTATCCGGTAATCCTGACCGTCAATGGCCATGTACTGCACAACCACGAACATCATAACGTACTCCGCAACGGTCAGATGGTACTTGGGGATTTTGGTGCGGAAACGGCTAATGGTTATGCCGGCGATATTACCCGCACATTCCCGGTTTCCGGGCGGTTTACCGCACAACAAAGAGATATCTACGAAATCGTTCTGAATACGGAAACAGATGCAATTGCGGCATGCCGGCCTGGGGTAGGCTATCGGGAAATCCACCTGAAGGCAGCCCTGCAAATTGCCAATGGCCTGAAAGACCTTGGGCTGATGCAGGGGGATATGGCAGAAGCGGTCGCACAGGGCGCACACGCACTTTTCTTCCCCCATGGCCTCGGGCATGCCCTCGGGCTCGATGTACACGACATGGAGGGATTGGGCGAGCAATATGTCGGTTACCGCCCCGGACTTGAACGCAGCAAACAGTTTGGCTTGAAATCCCTGCGCCTCGCCAGGGAGTTGGAACCTGGTTTTGTCCTTACTGTCGAACCGGGTATTTATTTTATCCCGCAGCTTATTGATATCTGGCAAAAAGAAGGTAGGGCAAAAGATTTTATCCGGTACGACAAGCTCGAGGCCTTCAGGAACTTCACCGGCATCCGTATCGAGGATAATATTGTAATTACCGCAGAAGGCTGT
>JBEIGB010000063.1:0-22865 GCA_040382095.1 Lewinellaceae bacterium | reverse complement strand
GCAAGTATCCACGGTTTTTTCTAAATTTAGCATTGGTTTTCAGTTGAATTGTTTCAGGATTTTTTTTGTCAACCTAAATCTAAACAATTCGCTGAAAACCAACTTTTTCTAGCTTAAAAAAACCCGCTACAGGTTCAATTCAATTTTAATATTTTTTCAAAGAAGTCGACCGCTATTTATTCATATCTCTCAATTTCTTGCGTCAGCGCATATTTAAAAGGAACTTTTGTCCCAGGTCTCGGGAGCTCATTGTTGTCCTTAAACATTTTGAAATGTTCTTTCAAACATTCAAATGCTTTCTCCTTTGTCTCACCGTGTCCAATCATTCCTGACCAATCCTTAATTAGTGCCCCAAATTTAACGTTGTCCTCTCCGGCATTTTCATTTCTGTACAATTTCACAGGATAGTCGTGGATATCCCAGTCCTTTTTGAAATATGAAGTCAGTCGTTTAATAATTTTATCCATTGTCAAATTTATGATGTCACCCAAAAAAAACCAGATAGCGTATCACTATTTGCTGCTTCTTACAGAAACATGATGTGTTTTAACCATATCAAATCGTCTGGCCCACCTTCACCCCAGCTCCACCCCCCTCACCTCGATCGGTCGTCTCAACTTCCAATTCCCCTCCCTGATCTGTGCCTTGAAGAAATTTGTGCGGTACACGGTGTTCCGGAGGATGGGTCTGGTATGGTTGGCGAGCCAGTCGTGGCGGGTGTTGACGTAGGCTTGTACCCAGGCCTCTTCTTCGCCGCCGTTGAGCGGTGTGCGCTCGGGGAAGCGGTTGCGCAGATGGGGCGGTACCTGACCGGAATGGATAAAACTGTCGTAGATGACCAGCAGGCTCAGCGGCAACCTGAATTCGTTGCCCTTAAAAAAATGGAAGGCGGGCTGGTAGTAGAGCTGGTCGAAAAATTCGTCCTGCGTTTGCCGCATGAGGGGGTCTTGTAAGGCACTTTGCTTGAGCAGGGACTTGAACGCTACGTCATTTGCCAGGGGCTCTACCTTGATTTTTGGCAGGTAGGGCATGAATTGTGGGGCAAAAAGCCCGTTTTGGACGACATACCGCTCCAGCAGGATGTTGAGGTTGCCCTGCTCGGTCGTCTGGCTGCGGCCATAGCTGATCTGCCGGCTGCCGTTCGCACCGTCGGGGTTGACGGCCACAACATGGTACTTGCCTTCCGGAGTGCCCGTCTCAAAAATATTCAGGACCTGCTCAATAGTCCGCTTGTGTCGCCTGGAAATCATGGTAATTTACTTGTGGGATAATTTAACTTAGGACACCTTATTTGAATCGCAGGGAAGCGGCTACATTCCTGAAAAAGGGCAGGAAGTGCTGGAAGCGTTTTTCTATTTCTGCTTCCTCTTCACCGAATACGCTTCCGCTTAAAAAGATGATTTTATTTTGATAATCTGTTAAATACATAATATATTTACCGTACATAGATACATCAAGCACCTGGGGGTTGTTATAAAATACAACCTGCAGGCCCGGTTTCCCTGCAAGCGTGATTTGCTTCATCGAATCGAATTTCGAACCTGGCGGCAATAGGCGCTTGATATTTTCTTCCTCATAAAATTCCTCTTTGTCCCTGCCTGTCAATTCGCCCAGGGTTTCATCTCCAACCACTATGACAACCATCGCTTCCTGCCCCCTGCCCTGCTCACTGATAAACATATCTACCACGTTGGGCGATATTCCCGCTTCTGTTTTCCAGGTTACCGGCAACCTCAGATTGAAAGATAATCCTCTGGCTACAGGGTTTTCTCCCGGGTCATACAGGTAAGAAAAACCGGCATGCATTTCGTTATTAGGTGCCGCTGGAAAGCGATAGGCCAAAAGTGTTTCAAATATGGAGGCTTCTATATTTTGACCCTTTGAGATGGTATCCAATTGGTTTATGAATTCAAGGGCAGAGACAAAATCGAGTTCCTGGGCTTCCAGCATCGGCTGCATTTGGCCTACCAGCAGGGAATCAAATTCCTGAAAGGGCATCTTGGTATATCGCTCCAGCACAAATTTGATCCTGGCAATGGACATCCCCCAAGACTCCATAAACCTCGAAAAGTTTTTTTGTGCAATTAGCTCAAGCACTGGATACGTTTTGGATATGCGCTCGGCCATAATTTCTTTTCCTATTGCGTACCCATAAGCCTTGCTGAGCAATAGGGGATCAGGCCGCTTTTCTACGTACATGGAATCGGTACGGGCAATATTACTGATACTTCGCCATGGCTCAGATATCTGACCGTACAGCAGAATGCCGGGAACCAACAGGATTAAATTGAAAACCAGGAATAGGCGCTTCATATCTCGAAGTATCAACTTTCTTGTTGCCCTGTAACCGCGTTTCGGGCAACAAGCACTTTCTTCACGCAGCGATTATTGTCGCTCTCGTCTGTGTGCAGGAAATATCAAAAGATGGATCAAATTACCCCCGGATATAGCTACGCCTAGCTGAGTAACAAGGACGGCCTCAGGGCAAAAAGAGACAAGCCTTCCAGGTTGGGTTTGGAAGGGACATAAAACAAAATGGGTTTATACAGAGGAAGTCAAAAAGTTTTTATTTGCCGTTTAAGGCGATTTGAATACAATTATACGGATATTTTTTGAATACTACATTTAAAATTATATTTTTTTTGGAACATTAAGAAAAAATTTGTTTAAGGTTCGAGGGGGCAAGTGGGGTTGCCTCCTACTTGAGTTTGTGTAAAAAGGTGCTTGCACCGCCAAAACGCTCACCCCCCTACCCTTCTCAGCTCGCCACGCGGTAACTCCACCTTGGCAAAACAACCGAGACTGGGGATGCTGACCAATACCCGCGCGGTACTGTTCATCGCCAGGACATACCCGTACAACCCCTTGAGCTTACCAGAGGTGATTTCAATCGGATCGCCGGTGGCCATCGGACCAGAGAGGATCTCGACCGGGTACTCTGCGGAACCCAATTGATGAATAGCAGCAATCTCCTGCCTGGAAAGGACAGCGGGACGACCTTCATAGTGCACATAGCGCAGCACATTCCCTACATCGAAGACTTTATTGCGGTCGGCAGGGTATAGCCCAACGAATACATAACTGTCGAACAGAACGACCTCAACTAGTTTTTTGCGGTCGTGCCATTGACGGTACTGCTGCTGGACGGGTACACAGACCTCTATCCCAGGATGCAGCATCTTAATTTGTTTGCCGACTTTCTTCTCGCTCCGCGGCATGACGTACAGGGCATGCCACGCCATTTGAGTGTTCTTAGGGTCCATAGGGTCAAGGTTGGGGCGGACTGGTGGTCACAAGGGGCCGCCGGGTTATTTAATTTCAGGTGTTCCTGCCTGTACAGGTTAAGTCTGGCAGGTTTTCAACTTCAAAAATATAGGGTTTTTTTCGAAAAAAAGATACCGTATGTTGCACAGATATTTTATTTCGGAAAAAAATTTGGGTTTTTTATGCTTCTGCAAACATATTTACTTGTTTTGACGGCATTCGCCACCAAAGAATATTTCATTGAGGCTGTCTCATAAGTATTCTGCCACCGAAGGCGGCACAAGCCGCCAAAGGACTTGCGGGACAGCCTCAATAAATTTTATTGGGGTTGTGGAATAAGTATTCTGCCGCCAAATGTCGTTTGGAAAAGCCCTGGGGCTTTTTACACAACCCCAATTTTTTCAGGACTGAAATTCGGGGAATCCCTTCGACGAGACGCTTCGCCGACCCTTATTCCGGACAGGCCCTGTACCCCGTGCGGACGAACGTTGGATCGCCTTGCGATAAGCCAGTGGGTTCTGCCCGGTATGGCGGAAAAACACCCTGCGAAGACAGGCCGGAGCTGAATAGCCCGCGAGGTAAGCGATTTCCGAGATGGGCAGGTCGGTTGCGCCGAGCAGGTGTTTTACCTGCCCGACGCGCACCTCCTGGATGAAGGCCACTACACTGCGGCCAGTTTGAGCTTTGATCTTTCGGAAGAGCTGGGTGCGACTGAGACTGAGCCCGGCAGCAAGATCTGAAACACCGAAGTTCTCATCGGCGAGATTCGCTATTACGACCGCACGCACTGTTTCCAGAAAAGTGGCCGATTCGGAGGGGCCGGAGGGTCTGGTCATGATCAAAGCTTTAGGGTTAATTTTCCTGAGGAAAAATTCGGTGAATAAGGCGAATTCGTGAGGCTGTCGCACAAGCGGCCCAGCCGTTTCTGCTTTTCTTAGCCTGCAAAGTATTCTGCCGCCAAAGGCCACAAAATACTTTGGTGACAACGTCATTCAAAACAGCCTTTGGCGTATAAAACCAATGGATCTCTTGTGAGACGATGATGGCATCAGCTCCACTTTAAATGCAATTTCAGGGAAAATCAGATGCAGGTGTTAGGAAAAATTGTTCTTTTTTATGGATTTTTTGTCCATTTTATACCTTTTTCCTTCAAAAAACGCAAAACGCCTTTACCGCCGCCCAGGTGAGCGGCACCAATGGCAAAACAAGCAGGCTGCTGGCTTGCAACCGCCGCGATGCGGTCGGCCATGATGGCATTGCGGTCAAGAAGGAGTTTTTTGCGCATCGTGCCAATGCTCCGGCGGGCCGAACGATACAGCCGCACGTGGTCACTGGTCGCATAAAGGTGCGCAAGGGTATGAAGCTTCTGCCGGTGGGCGCGGAGGTTGCGCCCAATGTGCTGAAGGCTGCGGATCTGTTCGTCTATGGGGACGGAGGCCAGGATGGCCTGCTGCTCCGCCTGGGTTTCAATACCAAGCAAGGTCTTGCCGTGCTGCTTAGCATACTGCCAAAGGTATAAATCGAGGGGCGGAAGATTATGCGCTGTACCGGAAAGCAGCAGGATATCTATCTGCTGGGCAATAACGAGGGGATGGAGTTGGGCGTACGCTCCCAGGTCCAGCCCCAGATAACGCAGTAACGCGCGCCGTAACCGGGCATAGTGCCTGGGGGCGATATAATCCTGAAGCGTGGTGCCCCCGGGAAGCAACAAAGCGGCCGCCTGGGCGTCGGCATCGCCATCCAGCGGGAATTCTGCGGCGAAAGCCGCACAACGGTCTATACAGGAAAGGATCGGGCCAATGTGGGCGAAAGCTTCCGGTGCACTGGCATGCATCGTGCCAACAAGATAAGAATCGAAAGGCGTACCGGGGGAGGAAAGCTTCCAAAGCATAGGAAAAAAATCTGATGCCCACTCATAAGTCTTTCACCGCCTTCGGCAGCAAAAGGAAGTCTTGAACGAACGCCATTTTCATTAATTTTATCAAGTAAAATGAACAAAAATGGCGTTCGTTCAAAATATTATTTGGTAATATAAATCGCATTGGGTGGAAAAACGCCTTTGATACAGCCCCCAACAGCCGCAAGGATTTTCATACAACCTCAAGACCGGCAGCGACCGTTCAATCGTACTTAAACGGCATGATCATGGAATCTTTTACCGTCGAAAGGGTCATCAGCGTTTTCAGGCGCTCGATTTCTTCGATCTGGGAAAGCGTCTTGAACAACAGCTGCTCGTACGTCGGGATATCTTTGCAAATGATTTTCATCAGAAAATCTGCCTCGCCCGTGATAATATAACACTCTACAATCTCGTCAATCGCCTTGATCTTCTCAAGAAAATGATTCAATGCATTCTCTTTCTGCCAGGCCAGCGAAACCAATACAAACGTCTTGACATTCAGCCCAATAGATTGTGGATTGACTTTTGCATGGTAGCTCTCGATGATAGACGTGGACTCCAGCTTTTTGACCCGCTCAAGGGTCGGAGCCGGCGAAAGCCCTACTTTTTTCGATAACTCAAGGTTCGTAATCTTACTGTTTTCCTGGAGGATTTTCAATATCCTCAAATCGGTTTTATCTAATTTTTCTGACATGGGAACGTACTTTTTCGTGATTCAAAATTTTAAAGCAACACAATATAATGAAATGATAGCAAAAAAGCAAATTGTATTCTAATTTTCAGACAAATTTGAAGGCCGTCTCACACTAAATATCAATTCTGGTCAATTTGTTCAATAAATGATTTTTTTAATAGAACAAATACGGGTTTATGCTTGATTTGACAAAATTAAATTTTAGCTGCTGGTCCTGGTTGTGATGTCGGGGTTGTGTAAAAAGCCCCAGGGCTTTCCAAAAAGACTTTTCGCGGTTTTCCGCAGCCAAATACTTTTTACACAAACTCCATGGAAAAACGGTTGAATCGGGTCAACGACACGAAGAACCCAGGGCTGGAAGTGTGGGAATTCCTGCCAGCAGATATTTCCGGATCATATTAGACTTGTTGCGATGGGTCAGCGTGGTGGGAAAAATGAGCTATTTTTCGTCCACGCGAAGGCTTTTTAAGGGAGCATAGCCCGGCTACGTGACCGAAAAAAGGCATAGCGTGGGCGAAAAAGAGCCATTTTTACCGCATGCTAGATCCCATCGCAACAAGTCTATTTTAAAAAAATCTTTTTCGTTCATTAAATCGTACACTAAACGCAAAAGCGGCGTTGTTGAGCAGGAATTGTTGCGACGGGCCGTCGGGATGGGAAGGCCGGGGCACTTTTCGTCCACCTCAAAATTTTTGAGGAACATAGCCGGCTATGCAGCCGGAAAGCGGCATAGCGTGGGCAAAAAAGGGCCATTTTCAGCCTGCGATGATCCCGTCGCAACAAGTACGTTAAACCTGGCTTCCTGCCTTCATCTGGCCTATGGCCAAATCCCCAGAGATTCGTAATCGTTCGAAATCTTGAGGATCGCAGTTACGAACGCGGCGGTTCGCATATCCTGGATTTTGTCGTTCGACTTGTGGGTATTGCGGATAGCATGATACGCGGTGATCATCGTCTCCTCCAACCCGGAACGGACGAGGTCTATCTCGTCGGCACCGCGGGCGATCATGGCCCTTTCCTGGCTGTTGATGGTTTTCCCGGTATATTCTTCCACCAATTTGATCATCCCCTCGGACTGGGATTGGTTGAAGCGTTTTTCCATGCGGCCGAAGCGGGTATGGGAGAGGTTCTTCAACCATTCGAAATAGGAGACCGTCACCCCACCGGCATTCAGGTACATATCGGGGAGGATGAGGATGTTTTTCTGGTTGAGCATATCCCCGGCGAGTGCGGAAATCGGACCATTGGCGGCTTCCGCGATAACCTTCGCTTTGATGCGGTCGGCGTTATGGCGCGTGATGACACTTTCCAACGCGGCAGGGACCAGGATATCACACTCGATTTCCAGTACCTTATCGCGGTCTTCCTTCGGGATGATGGTCGCACCGGGATAGTTGAGCAGCGAGCCGGTCTCTTTGCGGATACGGATTGCCTCCCGGATATCAATACCATCGGCTTTATATATGCCCCCTTCTACTTCGCCAATCCCGATAATCTTCACCCCGCCTTCTTCCGAAGAGATGATCCCGGTGAACGAGCCGACGTTGCCCAGGCCCTGGATGACCATGGTCTTGCCTTCCAGCCCCGGGGAAAGCCCGAGGGGCTTCAGGTCCTCGGCGATACTGAAACATTCGCGGATACCATAAAAAACGCCGCGCCCGGTCGCTTCTTCCCGGCCCCTTACGCCCTGCTGGTGGACGGGCTTTCCGGTCACACATCCCGCAGCATCTATATCGCTGCCTTTAAAGGCGCGGTAGGTATCGTAAATCCAGGCCATCTCGCGGGCGCCGGTCCCGTAATCCGGTGCCGGCACGTCAATCGCCGGGCCGATCATATTGTGCTTGATCAATTCGAACGTATAGCGGCGCGTAACCTGCTCCAGCACCTCCACCGGATAATCCCAGGGGTTGATCTTAACCCCGCCCTTGGCCCCGCCGAACGGAACGTCCACGAGGGCACACTTGTACGTCATCAGGGCAGCAAGGGCCATCACTTCGTCCTGGTTCACATGGTTGCTGTAGCGGATCCCTCCTTTGGTCGGCGTACGGTGGTGGCTGTGCTGTACGCGGTAAGCCTCGATCACGCGCAGCTCGTTGCCGATCTTAATCGGGAAATTCATCCGGAACACGGAGTTGCAGGATTTAATGTGTTCCAAAAGGCCGGGGTTAACCCCGGTCAGCGGGGCCGCCTTGTCGAAGTAGTGCTCGACACTGGCGAAAAAGCTCATAATTTGGTCACTCATCTTCTTTTATTTGGTTTTCTAATTTGGAGAGCCGGCGGTCAAGGTACACCAAAAAAAGTACGATCCCTGCAAATGCCGCGAGGACAACTGCGACGACGACGTACATTTTCCCAATACTTTGCATAAAATCCGGTTCGGTGGAATGTGCATGAAGGGGAAGGGTGCCGACAAACGGCATGAAGGTTGCACAGACGAACAGCAAAAGCCTGATAGCCATTTTTTATTTTTTACAGATCAAAATTCGGATTTTATTTTAAAATATTTGTCACGGTATTATTAAATTTTCAGTAGAAAATTTTAAAAACCGGATATGCGCTGTAACCTTTCCGAGCGGTACACCAGCGACGCGATCCAGAAGCCGAGCAGGGTCCAGCCGATGATGGCCGGATAAAATACCATGCGCATGGTATTGTCCAGGTCCTCGCTGCCGAAAGCCGGGTTGCCGCCAGCACCGGGGTGCAGGCTGTCGGTGAGCCGGGGCACGACATAGATCAGGGGTACGAGGGCAGCAAAAGCAAAGATATTGTACACCGCTCCAAGGCGCGCACTTTTATCGGGATCCTCAAAAGCGCCCCGAAGGATGAAATAAGCCAGGTAAATCAACAGCGCAATGACCGTCATATTCTGTTTTACGTCCCAGCTCCAGTAAGCCCCCCAGGTATTTTTGGCCCAGATGGCCCCGGTGACGAGGCCAAGAACCCCGAAAAGGATACCCGTTGCAGTCAATGCCTTGCCGCGGGCATCGGCATCGTCGTCCTGGTGGCGGAGGTACCGTATGCTGTTCACCATAGAAAAAAGGAACAGGAATAGCATCGCAAACCACAACGGGACGTGAAAATATGTATTCCGGATGGTCTCCTTCAGAATGTTTCGGAACGGGTAGTGAAAACCCCTGGCTTCGTGCAAGCCACCGACCTTGTCCCTGCCCCATAATACCCGCCCCTTTGCGATATCGGTCTCCGATTGGGTGATGAAAACTGCTGCCGGAAGTACAATGGCCCCATTGACCGGATCGTCGAGCAGTAATGCCACATCCTGGACTTGTGATGCGACGGGCAAAAAAACAGGGAGTGAAAACTTCAGGGATACGCGCTTATCGTCCAGCACCTCAATAGCGGTAGCGGCGATAGCACTGCCATCCTCCGCCTTCAACCAGGCCCGCAGCGCCGTCTTCCCGGCCGCGAAGCGGGTATTGTAACCCTGTACGCCGAGCTGCAGGTCTGTCCCAGCCTTTGCAGATGACGGCTCGGCCCGCACAATACCCGGCTTCAACGGCGTAAGCATCCCGGCGATGATCGTATATGCAAGGAGTAAGACCCCCAGGACTTTCCACCAGTTTTGACGCACCATATTTTTTTCGCAAAAATAGCTTTTTTTGGCAATTTGATTCCTCTACCCTCTCCTGCTACATGCTTCCTGCAACAATTCGGACGACTTTTTCAAAAATAATCCTGCTTTGATAAAATTTGCTATTTTTGAAACGGGGCATGGGGTGCAAAAGGCAGGGACGCGCCCCCACAGGGATTTTATCTGTCAGAAGCTGGTAATACGTCAGGGGTTGCTTAAAAGCTCCGGGCCTGCCCTGACGCGCTGTGAAAAGGCCGGAGGCCATCATTTGGCGGCGTAGGCGGCGGAATACTTTTTACACAACCTCAGGAATTTCGGGACAGCCCCATACAATATTCTTTAGCGGCGCAAGCCGCTAAAGGACTCATGAGACAGCCTCCCTGATTTTTTTTCAACATCATTAACACCAAAAAACCATAGCAGAACATGAAAAAAATATCACTTTTTGCCGCACTCTTCATGTTAGGAGCCTTCACCTTGCAGGCGCAGAAAAAGAAAGCCCCGGCGATTGACCCGCTCGAGCAGCGTCTCGCCGCCCTGAAACAAGAAGTAGCGGCGCGGGTGGACAGCAGGGCAAAACTGGCCCAGGTGATGGTAGATAAAGTCTTCAGTTTCGCCGAGCTGGGGTTCCAGGAGTCGGAGACGTCGAAATACCTGACCGATATCCTCCGCGAAAATGGCTTCGAGATTGAATACGGCATCTCCGGGGTACCTACAGCCTGGATGGCCCGTTGGGGCAGCGGCAAACCCGTGATCGCCCTGGGCAGCGACCTGGATTGCATCCCCAAAGCTTCTCAGAAGCCTGGGGTGGCTTACCACGACCCTATTGTGGAAGGCGCCCCCGGGCACGGCGAGGGCCATAACGCCGGCAATCCGCTCAATATCGTCGCCGCACTCAGCGTAAAAGAAATTATGGAACGGGAGAAAATCCCCGGAACCCTGATCCTCTGGCCGGGTGTGGCCGAGGAACTGGTCGGCACCAAAGCATTTTTTACCCGGGACGGCTATTTCGATAATATTGACCTCTGCATCTTTACCCACGTGAGCGATAACCTCAGCGTTTCATACGGGCAGGCCCGGGGCACCGGACTCGTATCCGTAGAGTACGAATTTGAAGGCGAGGCCGCCCATGCCGCCGGCGCCCCCTGGCGCGGCCGCAGCGCCCTGGATGCCGTCGAACTGATGAGCATCGCCTGGCAATATACCCGCGAACACCTCGATCCGCTCCAACGTTCGCACCACGTCATCAAAAACGGCGGCGACCAGCCAAACGTCGTCCCGTCAAAGGCCTCGATCTGGTTTTACCTCCGCCATGTCACCTATCCCCAGATTATGGAATTATACCAGAAAGCCAACCGCATCGCAGATGGGGCAGCGTTGATGACCGATACCAAAGTCTCGCAGAAAATCCTGGGCTCTGCCTGGCCACAGCATTTTAATAAGGTCATCGCCGAAACGATGTACCAGAACATCCGGAAAGTCGGCCTGCCTAAATGGAGCGATGCCGATCAATCGCTGGCAAAAGCCGTACAGAAAGAGGTCAAAGCACAACGCGATACCAATGGCCTGGCCACCCAGCTCGATACAATCGGCCTGCCCGTTCAGACTTTCGTCAGCGGAGGCTCCGACGATATCGGGGACATCTCCTGGAAGCTGCCGACCGTCACCCTCCGTTTTCCCTCCAATATCCCCGGTCTGCCAGGACACCATTGGGCAAATGCGATCGCCATGGCCACGCCAATCGCACATAAAGGCGTAGTGGCCGGCGCCAAAGCCGAGGCCATGACCCTCCTCGACCTCTTCCTCAAACCCGCACTCGTGGAGCAGGCATGGGCGTATTTCCGCACAGAACAGGGCATGAAACAACAGTATATCCCAATGGTCAACCCCAGTGACAAACCCGCCGTTTACCTCAATCTCGATATCATGGGCGAATTCCGCCCAAAACTGGAGCAGTTCTATTACGATGAAACGAAATACGACAGCTACCTGCAACAACTAGGTATTTCCTATCCGACCCTGGGGAAAGGACGGAAGTAATCCAGGGGCGCAGAAATACCTTCAAACGACGTACCCGCCACCCCGAAATAATGAATTCCTGCCCGACGCTGCAATTACGACGCAGCGCGGGCAGGAATGTACCATTTTTAACCCGCGATGCCCCTCGCAGTAAGTCTAATCAACCGAAATAAACGTGGACCGATCAAACTTTGCCGGCATCGCCATTATCATTGTGACGTATTTCCTGGTGTTTTTTCTCGAAAAAAGCACATATCCGCTCGTCCGAAATATTAAAAAATGGATTCCCTCCATTTTATTCGCCTTTATTTTTCCGGCCTTACTGGTGCACCTGCTTTCCCTCGACTTCAGCGGATCCGATTTGTTTAGCTGGAATACACGCTACCTTTACCCGTTCACCATTTTTACCATCATGTCCTCGATGTCCCTGAAAGCATTGCGCATCGTGTGGCCCAAGCCCCTGCTGCTGTTCCTCCTGGGATCCATGACGATCGCCACCATCCCGGTCGTGCTGGTGATCGGATCACTGACACTGGGAACCGGCGCAACGGAAGCACTCGTATCAAAATCGCTCTGGAAAGGGTTTATCCCCATCGTCGGGAGCTGGATCGGCGGAAGTTCCAGTATGGTTATTTTAAAAGCCTATGCCGGGATCGGAGAATCGCTGTTCCTTTCCGTATTGGTAATTGATACCATTATCCAGAATATCGTGATGATCTTGTTGTTCCAATCCATCAGGCGGACCGACTACCTGAACCAAAAATTCCGGCTGGACGAACTCAGGCTCATCGAAGTACCTGCAAACGCGGATAAAAGCCACAAGTACCTTTCGATAGCTTTTTCAATCGCCGTACCCTGTATTTTCATCCTTTGTAACGTTTCCTTCTTGACCCACGTGCTTGCGTTGTCCTGTTTGGGGCTGTTTTTCGGCAATGCCCTCCGGTTTTGGGACCATAAAATCAATTTACAAATCGGCTCGGTCGGCATCATCCTGATCATGGCGGTAATCGGGCTAAAGCTGGACTTCGGGAATTTCGAACTTCCCCTGGTATTTGTCGGCACAGCAGCTATCTGGATGCTCCTGAACATAGTGGTCGTAGCCAGTTTTGGATGCTGGCTCAAGACCTCGTTCGCCTGGACTCCGATTGTACTCATGGCCAATATCGGCGGCGTTTCCACTGCACCTGCCCTCGCTATGGCATACGACAAAAGGCTGATGCCCCATGCCGTCATCCTCGCTATCCTCAGCATGGCCACCGGCACTTTCTGGGGCATCCTGACCTATCATCTAATCTATTGGATTATAAGTATTTAAAATAGATTCGGCCTCTAATTTTGGGTGTAAAGGCATGAGAAGTACAACAACCTGATTGAGAAACTACCCATATATACCGCTCGCGCAGGGCCATATAAGGATGCGTGGAGCATATTCAGGATTCTAAAATGATTTTTTCTCTTTTAATTTCTTTTTGAAAGAACTAAACCCCGGCGCCTCTTGTTGGAGTTTGGATTAGAAGAAGAACGGTAATTAGGATAAAAGATTTTTTTAGAAAAAATATCAATTCCCTTCATGCTAAATTCTTCCGGATCTGCCTACCATAAAAACACCACCAACTCCTACCTACAAGCCCTCCTCCTGTCCCGCGAGCCGGGGAAAAAATCCGATACCACCGAAACCGTTACCAGTGTTCCTGCCAGACGCTGCAATGCATTCAATCAGATTCCTGCAAATTGCATGAATCCCCGCTCCTACTCCCGCTACATCAAAGCACGAGCTTACCGCCCCGCTGGCGTGTTCTCCAAAAATCAATCCGGGGCCTTCCCCTTTTAAGCTTTAGAACAGGCGACAGCCACTCCTCCTTCCGGCTGCGATCCGGGTTGCCCGAGGGATCGAGTTTCTCCCTCCCTGCTGACCTGTCACAGGAAGCCCATTCCTCTGAACCTTCAAAAAACAATCTGCTATGAAAATATTAAAGCTGAAATTAAAGAACATCAATTCGCTCGCTGGCGAAAATGAAATTGATTTCACCAACCCGGTATTCACCCGTGAAGGACTGTTTGCCATCACCGGAAAAACCGGCGCGGGAAAGACTTCCATCCTCGATGCTATTTCCCTGGCCTTTTATGGAAAACCGGCGAGGTTAGGGCCCACCACCGTCGGTGAAAATGACATCATGACCCGGGGCGAAACAGATTGTTATGCGGAAGTAACTTTTGAAGTAGCCGGAAAACAGTGGAAATCTTCCTGGAAGCAAGCACTAAATAAAAATGGAAACTTAAGGCCGGTTGAACGGCATATTGCGGATCATACAGACAGGATTGTCGCAGACCGCATAACGAGCTGCAACGCTCAAATTGTCGAAATCCTGGGGCTAACGTTCGAGCAGTTTACCAAAGTTATCCTGCGCGCCCAGGGCAGTTTTGCCGCCTTTTTGAATGCCGATAAAAATAAAAAAGGCACCCTTTTAGAACAAATCACTGGTACGGCAATTTATGCGGAAATTTCGGGAAAGGTATTTGAGCAAAATAGACTCGAAAAAGAAAAACCAGACCGGATTTTAATCGAACTCAGTGCCATAAGCATCCTTTCAGAAGCGCAAATCAGCCAGCTCAAGGAAGAAATCGCAGCGCTCGAAATCGAAAGGGACCAGGCCAATGCACATTTGTACAACCTGGAAGCAGCGCAAAGATGGCTTGCCGAGATTGCCGACCTGGAAAAGCGCATCTATCAGGCCAAAGAAAGTTTACCTGTTCTGGAGGAACAGGTAGCATCTGCCCTGGGAAAGTATGTTTACACGGAAAATACCTTAAATCGCATAACTGAGGAAAGGGCAAAACTTGAACCCGTTTTTAATCAGGTCAGGGAATTAGATTCCGAAATTTCAGAAAAAACGAAATTGCTGGCGCGGATCCGCGCGGAAATCGGGCAAATACAGAAAGCAATTGAACATGCGGGTAAAGCTTTAGCGGAGAATAAGACCACATTGGAAAATTTCCAGGCATCCTTACGCGAGAAACAACAATGGGCAAACGATAATGCCAAATATGAACAACTCGTTACGGATTTTAGTACAATAGAAGAACGGCACCAGTTTTTACTCAAAGCCAGGACCAATATGGAACAGATTGCTGCAAGAATCGATGCCCTGTATGCGCAATTGATTATAACAAAAACGAGTCAGGAAAGTGCAAATAAATCTTTTACAGAAGCGCAGGAAAAGGTAAATACCCAAAGCAATGCCCTCAAAAGTAAAAGAGCTCAACTTGCAGAAATTCTTGATGGCAGAGAAGTCATACATCTCTATGACGAAAAAGAAAAATTAAATGCCCTGCAATTGCGAATCAACCGCCTGATTGAGATAGAAAATGTGCTTTCCGGGAATCACAACAAATCGGAAAAGAAAAATGCAGACGAAAACAAAAACCTGGGGGAAAAAAGCGTATCAGATAATCTGATTACCCGGACTAAAATTATAACCGAACTTCAGGCACTGGACCCCGATTTTTTCCTGCCCACTGCGGAAGATAAAATGGAAGTGCTCACCAGAACACAACAACTAAATGCAGGAAAATTAGCCAGTTTAGAGGAATTGATCACCACTGCGATGGCAATAAATGTTGAGATTCTCGACCTTCAGGAAATAGAAATCCCTGCTGCACAGCAGGAATTAAGGTCAGCCGAAAAATTGAAGTATAACATAGCTAGGAAATTAAAATCAATTGAAGCTGCCATGAAGGAGAAGAGAGATTTGAGTAATGGTTCTTTCACCCTATTAAATATGGAGAAAAGGAAATTTATAGGGTGGCTCAAATATTATGCCGTAGAAGACATCCACGGATTAAGAAATTGCCTGGATGCGTGGAACGATAATGCCGCTCAAATAAGCAGATTAACAAATCAACTCAACAGTTTGACGCTGGAAATTTCAACAAAGGATGTAGAATTTATTAATCTGAAACAATCCCTTGACGATAGAAAAAGTGCTGCAATAACCTTCGAAAAGGAAATCCAGCAACTGGATGTTGAGCGCAGGGCAATTTTTTCCGGCACTTCGGTCGTTGAAGAAGAAACCCGGTCGAGAAATTTACAGGATAAGGCTACGGCTGAGCGGGACACGGCGTTGGCTGCGTTGAATCGCGCTAAAACCGCATTAGAAAGTCAAAAGGCGGTCATCCAAACCCAGGAAAAGGGTTTGGGCGATACGCTGCAACTTCGGGTAACCGACAAGACTATGGAAGAAATACACAGCGAAATACGGGAGGTCAAAGATATAGTGCAGCATATTGCGCAGCAAATCGGTCCAAAACACCGGAATTAAAGAATAGACTTGTTGCGATGGGTCAGCGTGGTGGGAAAAATGAGCTATTTTTCGTCCACGCGAAGGCTTTTTGAGGGAGCATAGCCCGGCTACGTGACCGAAAAAAGGCACAGCGTGGGCGAAAAAGAGCCATTTTTACCGAATGCTGATCCCATCGCAACAAGTCGAATAATGAAGTGCGCAAAAAGCTCAGAGAAAAAGAAAAGCAGCAAGCCGTTTAGTCCTAATAGGGCTAGATAGAATGCCATCATGGGTTCCCAGGACGGAAATAAATTTCGTATTTTTGTCCAGGTTCGTGCGGTAAAGGTTTTTGAGGATATGGATTTTGGGTGAGAGGGGGGGCTTGGAAAATCGCCGTACTGTTATTTGAACCTAATCAAACGCCAGGATATGCAAATCAAAATGAAGTCAGGACTGGAATTGGCCTATGATTCGGAAAAATGGATGATTTTCAGGGATCCGCTCTGTAAAATTACGGGAGAAGAAGGAGAATACTTTATTCTGGAGAACAAGTCGAAGGATAGAGTGAAAATAGCCCGCGCATTGATAAGCAGTAATAAATTGATTATACAAGATGATGAAGTGCGATTGGGCGAGGGCTTATATGAATACCATTTTCTGAATCCCCTGAAAGCTGCAGAACGCAAACAAATGGATGACTTGTTTAATGCACAAATCCCATTGTTTTTTGAAAACAGGGAAATTGTATTGAGCAAATCGGAGTATTACCTCATTGCCCCCTCATTTTTCACCAGTGGCGGTTCCATGATGGTAAAACGGAACGAAATTTCCCTCATTTGTACGTAGCATCAACGCCTGGGAGCGCAGTCCACCGGGGCTAAAACCCAATTTGCAACAGAAGCTTAAAAACTGATTATCATCTTATTACCCTAAATTAAAATAGGGGAAATGCGGGATCCCCTAATAGTTCTTGGGCGTTTGGTAAAAAAAGGTGATCTTCAGAAGCGTGTTTTTGATCTACCCCGGAATAATCATGTAAATCCTAAAATCCATAAACATGAGGGAGTATTTCAGAAAAGCATTGATTAATATAGTTGAACATTAATCCCCCATAAATAGCCAGATAGAAAAAATCATTTGATTTAGGTCTCCTTAACTTTATACTCGTATGAGCAATATCAGAAAGAAATGTACGGCAGAAAAAAGGCAGTTCATTATAAAAGAAGCTGAGCAGGAAGGACGAATAGCTGCTTTTCGTAAAAACAATATCACTCTACTTAGTTCTACCGCTGGCGTAAGAACCACACCAGAGAAAACCACCTCTATCGAAGCCGTTCACAGCGTCATGGAGCGCGAGGTAGTCCAAAGGTTCGAATTCAGCAGTTATTATGATGCCAAAAAAACCTTCGAGGCGCATTTGAAGTGGTACGACTACACCCGCAAGCATCGCCAACTGGGCAAAATCACCCCCCAACAAAAATGGGAGGGATATTTTAACAAGAAAAACGATAATTTAGTAATGCCGGATGAAGCGGAAACGGGCTATGCTGGAGAGCAACCTGTCAGGAATAATCCGGCCAACGAAGATGATCGGGCAGGAATCGGGAAGCCTGTTCCTGCCCCCCTTTAATCATCATTGTTGTCCATGCCTTAAAAAACTCATGTCGAAAAAGAGGAAATAGACCTAAATTCTTTTGAGAAATTACTCTAAGGAATAGGGGTTCGATACACTACACACTAGAGTTTATTGGTACCTGGAAGCAAATTCACAATCCAAATTTTAAAGTGGTCGAATTTGACCACTTTAAAACGATTCCATTTGTATTGCAATATTCATAAATACAGTATGAAAAAGCTGAAAATTAAAGATACCGAAGTAACCATTATTCAAATTCACGAAAGTGAATTCATTTCGCTAACTGATATGTTGAAGGCGAAAGATGGAGATTTCTTTATTTCTGACTGGCTGAGAAACCGGAATACCCTCGAATACCTTGGCATTTGGGAGAACCTTTACAACCCGGATTTTAATTATGGCGAATTCGCCATAATTAGAAGTCAGGCAGGGTTAAATAGTTTTAAGATTAGTGTTAAAGAATTTGTAGAAAGAACGAATGCCATTAGTATTCAGGCCAAAACAGGCAGATATGGCGGCACCTACGCTCATAAAGATATTGCTTTTGAGTTTGGGATGTGGATTAGTCCTGAATTTAAAATCTATTTGGTTCGTGAATTTCAACGCCTCAAAGAGGAGGAGCAGAAACAGTTGGGATGGTCGGCCAAACGCGAGCTTTCAAAAATCAATTATCACATACATACCGATGCCGTAAAAGAAAACCTGATTCCACCGGCCCTTACCCCACAACAAATAGCACAGGTGTATGCCAGCGAGGCAGATGTGCTGAATATGGCCCTTTTTGGCATTACCGCCAAACAATGGCGTGATGCAAATCCCGGATTAAAAGGCAATATCAGAGATTACGCTACCATCAATGAATTAATCTGCCTTTCCAATATGGAAAACCTGAATGCCGTTTTGATTCAGGAGAAAATGCCGCAAAGCGAAAGATTAGTGAAACTCAATAAAATTGCCATTCAGCAAATGAAAGTATTGCACGATGCGCAAAACAGAAAGTATTTAAAATAGAAATTAAGCAGATGCCGATGTATAATCTTGTAGCTGAAAATCCTGAAAGCACGGTTGTAGTAGAATACCAGTCTCCTCTCAAAAGAGAAACTTCTTACCAAACAGAGGACCAGTTGGAGAAAGCCTTCATCCAGCTGCTGCAAGCTCAGGCGTACGATTATTTGAAGATCAATAGTGAAGCTGAATTGGTCAATAATCTTCGTGTTCAATTGCAAAAGCTGAACAATTATACGTTCAGTAATAACGAGTGGGATCTATTCTTCAGAAGTAAAATTGCCAACCCCAATAGCGGAATAGAGGAAAAAACAACGCTGATACAGGAAGATCATATTCAAATTCTGGATTGTGATGATGGTACAAAAAAGAACATTTACCTGCTGGATAAAACGAATATCCATAACAATCAGTTGCAGGTCATCAATCAATATGAGGTTGCAGATGGCCAACGCCCCAACCGCTATGATGTTACGATACTGGTAAATGGTTTGCCTTTGGTACATATTGAGTTGAAGAAGCGGGGTGTAGATATTAACCAGGCTGAACGGGACTTGCGGATGAATAAAGTGCGTGCCAAAGTCTTAGAAGAATTTCGAAGCTTGGAGCCTGCCCAAGAATTTATGCATATTCGATCTCTCATCGGGTCTGCTATCAAACAAGACATTTGTCCGCTCCAAACGCTCGAAATGGTATTTACAAAGGGTAATTCTAATTATATGAAATTAGTCAACCCTAACTAGTTACGATAAAATTTAAGAAAAAATATATATGAACGAAGGTTTCTATGAAAAAATAATAACGGAATCCCTGGCCAATTTGATGGAGCAGGAATCCGACAAAATCTATTATTTGGAGCCATTCAATAAAATGGATGGCCCTATTTTAATTCAGCGCTATTTTCAGGATATTTTGTTGCGCGCCTTCAATCAAATATCTGAAGGGCGCGAGGAGCTCGCTAAAAAGAAACTGATTGACTTCACGAACGAATTGGTGAAGCTCACCGCAAATTTCTTGAACGACCCTGACTTCGAGCAGGATAAAATAACACAAAAAGGAGAAGTACTAAAAGCCTTTTTTCGTGCATCCACTTATACGCTGGCAAACATTAAAGATCACATCCAAGATATTTTTCCAATTACTGGACTTTCTGAATCCGCACTTTTCAATGGAAGCAAGCATACTCCTAGTTTAGAAAGTGAACTCAAAAAAGAAATGCTCACTTCAGATGAAATTTGGTGGCTAGTCTCCTTTTTAAAGTTTGAGGGAATACGACTTTTCGAACAAGTTTTTCGAAAATTAGAAAGCTCCGGTAAAAAGGTAAAAATCATCTGTACCGTTTACATGGGTGCAACAGATTTAAGAGCAATTGATTTTCTGAGCGAATTTAGCAATATTGAGATAAAAATCTCATTCAACACAAACCAAGAACGCCTACATGCAAAATCGTATTTATTTCTTAGGAATTCGGGATTTAATACAGCGTATATTGGCTCTTCTAATATTAGTCGTTCAGCATTAACAAATGGGTTGGAATGGAATTTAAAAGTGACCCAGCAAGAAATCCCACATATAATCACAAAGTGTAAAAATACTTTTGAAACATACTGGGAAGATTTCAATTTCGAACTTTACAATCCCACAGTACACCGAGATAAATTAAGACTTGCACTCGAAAGGGGAAAAATCAGAAATCCGGAGGATGATATTACAAAGTTTTTCAACTTAAGCCCTTTTCCTTTCCAGCAGCAAATCTTGGATCAGATTGAGCAATGCAGAACACGGGGAGAAAATAAAAATCTCGTAGTTGCTGCTACCGGGACAGGTAAAACGATGATTTCCGCTTTCGATTTCAAACGTTTTCTTATAAAAAATCCACAAGCCAAATTTCTTTTTGTTGCACATAGGGAAGAAATATTGCGCCAAGCGCGATATACCTTTCGCCAGGTTCTGAAAAACAATGACTTTGGCGAATTGTGGTTCACTGGCGAAACGCCTTCAAGTTATCAACAGTTGTTTGTGTCCATTCAGACTTTGAACAACAGAATACATCAATTATCATTCGCTAAGAGTTTCTATGATTATATCGTCATTGATGAAGTACACCACAGTGCTGCATCCTCATATCAGTATTTACTTTCACACTTTCAACCTCAAATACTATTAGGCTTAACAGCAACACCAGAGCGGCATGATGGATTAGATATTACCGAATATTTCGGGAAATTAATTTCTGCAGAAATCCGATTGCCCGATGCGTTAAATCAGGGACTTCTTTGTCCTTTTCAGTATTTCGGCATAAGTGACGAAACAGATGTTAGTCGGGTTTCATGGCGCAAAGGACGCTACGATATTTCAGAATTAGAAAAGATCTACAGCGAAGATCACCGAAGGGTTCGAGATATCATCCTAAATTGTCAGAAGTACCTGACTGATTTTCAAAATGTGACTGCTTTGGGATTCTGCGTATCAAAAAAACATGCTGAATTCATGTATGATCAATTCACTGCACTTGGCCTGAAAGCAGCATATTTACATACGGATAACGTGCAAAATAGAAAGAAGATACTTCAACAATTTCGGAGGAAAGAAATTCATTATTTATTTGTCGTTGATATTTTCAATGAAGGAGTTGATATACCTGAGATAGATACTTTATTGCTTTTAAGACCAACTGAGAGTCTTACCATTTTCTTACAGCAACTAGGTAGAGGGTTGCGTTTGCATGAAGGTAAAACGTGTTTAACTGTATTAGACTTTGTTGGGCAACAGCATGCAGAATACAGCTTTGAACATAAGTTCCGTGCCATGATTGGCAAAACACATACTAAAGTTAGAGATGAGCTACAGCAAGACTTTCCAAATCTACCCTTGGGCTGTTCCATTATTCTGGAAGAAACAGCTAAGGCAATTATATTGAAAAATATTCAAAGTCGCTACGGTTCGGGAGAGCGCTCATTATTGAACGCTATTTCCAGATTTATCTCTGATTACCAGGTTGAATTGAATTTAAGAAATTTTTGTGAATATATGGATATCAACCTATTCACATTGTATAAATCAAAACACTTATTTTTCGAATTGAAAAATAAGTGTTTTAGAATCGCATTTGAGCGCAGTCAAAATGCCGAACGGGTGACTCGGGTCTTAGGAAATACTTGGTTAACAACAGATAGTGAAAGTTATTTTAAATTTTTATTAAAATTCATTTCAGGGGAATATATAAATATTTCAAAGCATGCGAATAGGCAGTATTTGCTTATGTGCTATTATGATTTATTCGATGAAGCACCCCAAGGGACTATTATCAAATTACAAAAAACACTTCAATCTATATTTGACGATACGAATTTACGTAAAGAGGTCTTGGGTTATTTGAATTACAGATTAGAACAATTACAATGTATTGAAAAATCTATCTCGCTGCGCGGTGAAAGTGTATTGAAGTTACACGGGCGGTACTCCCGTAATCAGATTCTGGCAGCATTATCCGAGAGTACCTTAGACCGAAAGGCGAGCAGTCGCGAAGGAGTTTACCGCATCAAGGCATGGAATACGGAATTATTTTTTGTGACTTTGTATAAGGGAGAAGATAAGTTCAACGTAAGTACGATGTATCAAGATTATTTTATCAATGAACAGCTGTTCCATTGGCAGAGTCAGAACAGCACTACCCCTGAAAGTGAGGTCGGAAGGTCCTATATACAACAAAGGGAATTAGGAAAGGAGATATTACTTTTTATAAGAGAATCAACTAACGATGAAAACGGCAGCACGATGTCATTTGTCTTCTGTGGCAAATTGCACTATCGTCAACACGAGGGCCGGAAACCCATGAGTATTACCTGGCGATTAGAAACCCCACCACCTGCTCTTTTATTAAATGAGGGAAAAAAATTGGGTATTGGTTAAACCATTGAGGAAATATCCCGACCGTTTTTATCAGTTCTCGGGCGAAATGCCCCTCGATGTAGGCACGCGAGGACGTTTATCGGTCAATGCCATGCTTGCGGCCAGTGACCGCTTCATTTCCAGAGCTCGCTGGAAAAAGAGCGAAGCATTCCAGATGCTGATTGCCCGGTGGTTAAAGACCATGAAGTTGATTGAGGATTTTCGCCTGGCGCCGATCGTCGAGGGCAGATAGTCGCCCCTTAAAACCCCCTAAACCTAATGATTTACAGATACTTTTGTCCCAAAAAGCGTTGATTTTTTTTGCAGAAATTTTTAAATTTAAGGCAAAAAGCTCGCAAATTATGAAAGGGCACCTAAAGGATCAGAAGCAAGCGAATTTATTTGTTCCAAACTAATGCATATTCCGGAGTGTCTGACCCCCTAATTCCGGAGGTTTGACCCCCTAAAAAGGATGCGGATTCGTGCGAAAGAAATGGCAACTTCGGTTCCAAAAAACGGTATCGATAGCAGTCAAAAAACGTATGGATCAAATCAGGAATATCATTCAAAAACCAAAGTTGCATTTG
>JBEIGB010000062.1:0-22872 GCA_040382095.1 Lewinellaceae bacterium | reverse complement strand
CCCGTTTGCCCCCTTTTCTTCACCCCCGCACAAAAAAGTTTTTCGCCCCCCGGGTTTTTTCATTTGGGCCCCAAAACAACCACAAAACCGGCGTTCCAAAAAAATATCCTTTGGCGGCATTCGCTGCCAAAGGACTTATGCGAGAACATCTTTTCTATTAAAATGCGCGTATCGTCCCGGAAGACTTATGCGGGAATGCCCGGCTCAGAGCTTAAATCTAAGGGCCATTACTTCTTTCCCAATAGCCCTGCCCTGTGCCAGTCCTTGCTCATTTCCCATGGTATAGTGAATTCCGCCGTAGAGCCTTGAAATGGCTGCTTCCCTTGCCACAGCATCAAAGCTGGTAAAGCTTCTCGGCTTACCGTTGATATCTGTGCGGTTCTGATGGGTGTAGTCGGTGAATGCATAATTAGCGCCAAAAGTCTGTGAGAATACAGTCGCTGTAGCGCCTGATTGGGTAGAGTGGCCGGAGGTATATTCAGGGAATGGAGGCGTGGCGATGAGGGGTTTCCATTCTGGCGCAATAAATTTTTGGATATACGTCTGCGGGCGCATCAAATTAAAAGTGTATTTACAGCGCCAGCAGGAAACGAAAGCGTCATTAACGGCGATACCTATCCTTGCCATGAGTAGTGCGGCATTAATCAGATCAAGTTCTTCCTTTTGGATAAGCTGAATGGCAATGGAGGTAGAATGCCCTGGCGGTGTAACAGTTCCGCCGCCGTCGGCCCAGTATTCGGCGATGATTTTTTGTTCGGCATCGAGGGCCCGGGAAATATCATATACTTCTTTGGCCTGCTGGTAAAAAGCGGAGCCCGGGGCCACGTCGAAATCCAGGTGTTTTTGGGGTTGTGTAAGCGCCGCACAATTTGGTACGAAGGTGCGCGCATTGCCCCAGTAGGGTTGAAGGGGAATGAGCTGGCTCCCGGTTGGCACCCATTTTTCAGGGCCGGAGGGGAGTACATAGTTGGAAGGAAAATTTTTAATTTGACCTTGATGGCCAATGGGGTCTTCGGCAGCCCACTTCAAAATAGCAGTTCCGATAGCCCTTCCCAATTCCATAGACCTGTCGCTTTCCTGAAAATCCGATTGGGTTAAATAGTCATCGTGCAGGCGTGCCCGTAACTCGTTGATTCGGAATTTATCAACTGTAGAGGCGTTGAAAAAGAGGTTTTCTACAACAACGGCGAGGGCTGCATTGGCAACCTGCGGCCAGGAATAGGAAAGGTTATCGCTGATTTGAGGGAGATCGGAGGGGGCGAGGTCGGTCAATTGTCCTGCTAAGGATATGTAGCCGAAAAATCCTTTGACGATCGCTTCATAGGAGGTGATTCCCATATACCCTAATGCACGGGCAGCCACCGGTGGGGTCATCCCGGGAGTCGTTTTGATGAGTTCCAGGGCAAGAGAAAACCACTGATGGACTACGACGGAGGATGCATTTTCTACTACTGGGGGGTCAGGAATCGGGGTGTCCTTTTGGCAACTAAAAGGAAATAACATGATGATGCAAATCAGTAGTACACCAGATCTGTGTAAATAGGTCCGCTTTTTCATAGATTAATGATTTCAGCAGGAAAATTAAAAAAAAAAAGAAAAAGTGGGTTAACGTTAGGTAAATATATATAAAGTATCCGTCTATTTTTTTGTCTTAATCAGTACCGCATTTTTCTGAACAGCCATCTTTTGCTGATTTCCCCCACCCATGCATAAACGAGTGCAATACCGATCATGGAGGCTACCATGGCAAAGGGCAAGGGCGTGAAGCCGATTGCCTGGGCAAAGGGGAGGTAAGGCAGGATGATTACAGCGGCGATTACAAGGATGCTGATACCCATTAACAGGCCGCTTACGTTGCTTTTGAAAAAAGTGCGGCGGGTACGGATAACCAGCAGGATAGCAATTTCGGTAATGACGGTTTCGATAAACCACCCGGTACGAAAAGCTTCCGGGTCGGCTTTAAATAAAAAAAGGAGCACGCCAAAAGTGATGAAATCAAACAGGGAGCTTTCCAGGCCAAACAGCACCATGAAATTCCGGATCAGCTTATTGTCCCATCTCCGGGGTTTTCGGAGCATTTCCTGGTCAACATGGTCGGAAGCAATGGCCAGTGCGGGGAGGTCAGTCGCAAAGTTGGTGAGTAAGATTTGACCAGGCAAAAGGGGCATGAAGGGCAGGAAAATCGAAGCACCTGCCATACTGAACATATTCCCGAAGTTGGCACTGATCGTGATGAAGATGTACTTGAGTGTGTTGAGGTAAGTTTTTCTGCCTTCGGCAATCCCTTCCAGGATAACGTCCAGGCCTTTCTCCAGTAGGATCAGGTCGGCAGATTCTTTGGCTACATCTACGGCGTTATGGACAGAAATGCCTACATCTGCGGCTTTTAACGCAGAGGCATCGTTGATGCCGTCGCCGAGGTACCCCACTACATGACCCTTTTTTTGCAGGGCCCGCACGATACGTTCTTTTTGAGACGGTTCTATTTCTGCAAAAATATCCATGATCTGGGCTTTTCGCGCCAGCGCTTCATCGCTCAGGACGTGTAACTCGGCACCGGAAATAATCTTATCAGAAGAAATACCAATCTGGGCGGCCGTTGTCCTTGCGATGAGGGTATTGTCGCCAGTGATAATTTTTAAACTGACTTTTTGCTTTTTCAGCGCATTTACCAGATTGGCAATCTCTTTTCTGGGGGGGTCAAACAGCAGGATAAACCCCAGAAATATCATATCGGATTCATCGTCTTTATTGATAAGGGGGTCACCGGATACATCCTTGTAGGAGACACCAAGCGTCCGGAACCCTTGCGAACAATAGTCATCAAACCGTTTGCCGATCGCGTCGAGATACCCTTGAATGGGTTCAATCGTATCCTGGGCCGTATGGATATAGGTACAGGCCTGCAGGATGTTTTTTACAGCTCCTTTCGTGATCATGAGCTGTTGCCCTGCCTTTTCTACAACTACACTTAGCCGCTTTCGGATGAAATCGTAGGGTACCTCGTCAAATTTTGAGAAACCCGTAGTATCAGATATAGCATTTGTCCGGATCGCTTCGTCAATGGGATTTGTATAGCCAGATTCGTAATACGCGTTTAGGTAAGCATACTGCCTTACCAGAGGGCTTTCCGCCCCATCTGCCCGCAAGCAGGCAAATACCTGTACTTCCCCTTCCGTAAGCGTTCCGGTTTTGTCCGAGCAAAGGATATCAATTGCGCCAAAATTTTGAATAGCAGAAAGCTTTTTGACGATGACCTTTTTTGCTGCAAGTCTCTTGGCCCCGGAAGCAAGGGTAATCGCGACGATGGCCGGAAGGATTTCGGGGGTAAGGCCAAGGGACAAGGCAAGAGCAAAGAGCAGGGAGTCGAGTGCGGGCCTTCCGGTACTGATATTGATAATGAGGATAATCCCCGCCATGATGAGCGCTGCACGCATGAGCATGAGGCCAAAGGTGCGGAGCCCTCGTTCAAAGGCAGTCTCCTGAATCGTTGTGTCGAGCTCCTTTTCCAGTTTGCCGAGTTCGGAAAAATCTCCACATGCCATCGCCAGGACTGTGGCCGTACCGCTGATGACATTAGATCCGGAGAAAACGGAATTGCTGCGTTGGATCAATGGCGTATTGACAGGAAGCTGCCCCGGTTTCTTTTCTGCGGGGAAAGATTCTCCGGTCAGGGCAGCTTCGTTGACGTATAAGTCTTCAGATTCCAGGATAAGGCTATCGGCAGGGACGATATCCCCGGCGTTGAGCAGGACAATATCCCCTTCGACAACATCCCCGAGGGGCAGACTATATTCCTTGCCATTTCGTCTGACCATTGCTTTCGCAAGGATCATACTGCGTAGTTTTTCGATGGCTTTTCCGGCATTCCTTTCCTGAACGAAACCCAATATACTGGATAGAAGCAGGATACTCAGGATAATCCCGGCATTGACGTATTCCCCTAATAACGCCGAAAAGAATAACGCAACGATGAGTAACAGGGTGAGCGGCTTTTTGAACTGGGCCAAAAAGTGGAGGAGTTCCCGCAGGAGTGGAGGTAAGGATTTTTTGAAATGATTTTTTTTTCGCTCAGCAGCCGCGGTATCATCGAGGCCGTTGTACGAGGCTTGTACCTGTACAAGCGCTTCTTCGGTGGAGAAGGACCAAAATGGAGCAGGTTGATCGTTCATCAATATAAAATATCAGGCAATTTAAGCTATTTCGGGTACAATTGCAAAAATATTGGGGGACTAATCGTGCCGGGACAAGAAATATCTAAATCCCGACAATCTTTAAAATGGTATCTTTAACGGCAGAAAAATAAAAGAGGATGCCTGAGAAAAAATTATTTCTGCTGGACGGCCACGCATTAGTGTACCGCGCCCATTTCGCTTTTATCGCCAGGCCGCTGATCAATTCAAAAGGTATCAATACTTCTGCGATTGCGGGTTTTACCCGGGTACTCTGGGATTTGCTGCACACCGAAAAGCCAACCCATATCGCCGTTGCTTTTGATCCGCCTACCCCGACTTTCCGGCATGAGATATTTGATAAATATAAAGCCAACCGAGAGGAGCAGCCGGAAGATATTGCTGTCGCACTACCCTGGATTGAAAAAATTGTACGGGCTTTCCATATTCCTGTGGTTAAAGCTGACAGCTATGAGGCAGACGATGTCATCGGTACTCTGGCGAAGAAAGCTGAACAAGCCGGCTACACCGTGTATATGGTCACCCCGGATAAAGACTATGCGCAACTGGTGTCGCCGCATATTTACATGTATAAGCCCTCCCGCCAGGGCAACGGTATCGAGGTGCTTGGAGAGAAAGAAATTTTAGAAAACTGGCAGATCAGCAGGGTGGATCAGGTTGTAGATGTCCTTGGCCTTCAGGGCGATAGCGTGGATAACATCCCGGGTATCCCCGGTATAGGCCCTAAAACGGCTATTCAACTGATTGCCGCATACGACACGGTGGAAGGCGTGATTGCCAATGCGGAAAAAGTTAAAGGAAAAAATGGGGAGCGTATCGCCCAGTTCGCCGACCAGGCCCTTTTATCCAAGCGACTTGCAACAATCAATACGTCCGTGCCCGTCGAATTCGACGAGCGCGCCTTGCACCTGGATCCTTTTGATGCGGGGGCACTTGCAGAAATATTCAGGGAACTGGAATTTCGTACCCTTGCCCGGCAAATCCTCGGAGACGAAGCCTCTGAAAGGGGGCAGGCATCTGTTGCTTCGGGTACACAAGGTAGCCTCTTTGATGTCCCTTCCCCTTCAGACGCGCCATCAACCCCTCTCGCCGCACATTCGGTAGCCGACAAAACCATAGACAATACCCCGCATGAATATTTCCTGGTGACGGACAAAGAAGCGATCCGGTCGCTGGTCGAAAAACTCCTCGTGCAGCCGTCTATTTGTTTTGACACCGAAACTACCCATATTGATCCGACCCTCGCAGAGCTGGTAGGGATGTCTTTTGCTTTTACTGCACATGAGGCCTATTATGTGCCAGTGCCGGAAGGACGCGATGAAGCATTGGCACTGCTGCGTAACTTCATTCCGGTTTTTACCCACCCAGGGATCATAAAAATTGGACAAAATATCAAATTCGACGCGATTGTGTTGAAAGGGTATGGGATTGAACTTGAGGGGGAATACTTCGATACGATGGTAGCCCATTACCTCCTGGAGCCAGAAATGCGTCATAATATGGATTACCTTGCTGAAACATACCTGAAATACCAGCCCGTAAGCATAGAACAGCTTATTGGTAAAAAAGGCGGCAGGCAGATTAATATGCGGGATGTTGCTATTGAAAAAGTCACGGATTATGCCGCTGAAGATGCAGATGTAACCTTGCAGTTGAAAAATATTTTGGAGCCGCGTCTGAAAACTGAAGCCCTGGACCATTTGTACCATCAACTCGAAGCCCCCCTAATCCGGGTAATTGCAGATATGGAATTTGAAGGCGTGCGTATTGACAGCGATTTTTTGAATGATTATGCACAGCAATTGGAAAAGCTGATTCGGGTTCAGGAGGGGGATGTTTACGAAAAGGCAGGGCTTAGGTTCAACATCGCATCCCCAAAACAGGTGGGGGAAATCCTATTTGAGCGCTTGAAAATACCCTATCAGGGGGCGAAAACTAAAACCGGGCAGTATTCTACGAATGAAGACAAGCTGATCGAATTAGCCGGGGAATACCCTCTGATTGCTGCTATCTTACAGTACAGGGCTTTGACCAAGCTAAAATCTACTTATGTGGACGCGTTGCCCAGGATGGTAAACCCCCGCACGGGTAGGGTGCATTCCTCCTTTAACCAGGCCCTTGCCGCTACCGGGCGTTTGAGTTCCAATAACCCCAATTTGCAGAATATCCCGATCCGGACGGCTGAAGGTGCCGAAGTGCGTAGGGCATTTATCCCCCGCGATAAGGACCATGTTCTGCTTTCTGCCGATTACTCCCAGATTGAGCTGCGCCTGATCGCTGCCATCAGTGGTGATGAAGCGATGCTCGAGGCCTTTCGTCTGGAACAGGATATCCACCGGGCTACTGCGGCGCGTGTATTTGGCGTTCCGTATAACGATGTAAGCAAAGAACAGCGCTATCGCGCAAAAACTGTAAATTTCAGTATTGTCTATGGCGCCGGGGCAACCAACCTGTCCAGGCAGTTGAGTATCAAGCGCCAGGAAGCCAAAGAGCTTATTGATGCGTATTTTGAACAGTACAAAGGTTTGAAATCGTATATGGAATATATCGTCTCAGAAGCCCGTGCAAAAGGTTATGTGACTACCCTCATGGGGCGTCGGCGATCGCTTCGCGATATTCATTCCAAAAGTTCCCTGGAGCGCAGTAACGCGGAGCGTATGGCAATCAATACCCCTGTCCAGGGTTCTGCTGCAGATTTGATAAAAATGGCGATGGTCAGGATTCACCACCAAATCAGGTCGGAGGGTTGGAAAAGCAGGATGATCCTTCAGGTACATGACGAACTCGTGTTTGATGTCCATCGGGATGAGGTGGAGATGATCCAGCCGCATATCAAACGGCACATGTGTGAGGCAATCCCGGATTTGAAAGTGCCGATTTTGGTAGAAATGGGTATTGGTGCGAATTGGCTTGAAGCGCATTAGGGACTTTCATAACCTCCCCCTCCAGGGGTTTCGATGATTATACGCCCACCGGCTTCGAGGGTCCTGCTTTCGATTCCGGATATTGGCTGTTTCTGGCCGTTCTCTCCAATAATCCATTGTTGTCCGGGCTGGCCATCGCTTCCTCCGGCCATTCCGTATGGGGGTACTTTCCGGTGCTGACTGAGCAGGGTTATTTTTACCGGGCGCAGGAATTCCCATTCCCGGATAACACCGTCGCCTCCTTTCCACTTACCATGGCCTCCTGAACCCTTTCGGATCGCAAAGCGCCATAGCCTTGCCGGGTAGTGCAGTTCAATATCTTCGGGATCGGTAATCCGCGTGTTGGTCATGTGCTGATGTACGGCAGAACGGCCATGGAAACCCGGCCCTGCACCACACCCCCCTGCAATCGTCTCATAATAGCCAAACTGACGGTTGCCAAAGAGGAAGTTGTTCATCGTGCCCTGGCTACAAGCAGAGAGGCCGAGGGCTTTGAGCAGGGTATCCACCAATCGCTGGCTGACTTCTGTATTGCCCCCTACAACAGCAGGGCAGAAAATGGGGTTGTCGCTGAAGTCAGGGTTCAGAAAACAGGTGGGTAGTTGTATGGAAACGTGTTTGAGCAGGCCTTCGTTAAGCGGGATTTCTTTATTGCAAAGGAGGCGCAATACATAAATTACTGCACTGTAAACGATGGATAAGTTGGCGTTCAGGTTGAAAGGATGGGTAGGTGAAGTGCCGGTGAAATCAATATACAAATGACCTTGCCGGACTTCCATACGGACACAAATGAGATGACCGTCATCGAGGGCTTCCCGGGCCTGGTACTGACGGCCTTCCATTTTTTCGAGTGCTGCCGACAGGGCAATAGCAGCACCTTCTTTGATTTTCTCCATATAGAGCTGCACCTTGTCCGCTCCATATCCTGCCGATAGCTCCTGTAAGCCTTTTTCCCCGGCTTTTAAAGCAGCCAGGGATGCCTGTAGATCGGCGAGGTTTTCGTCAATGGCACGGGAGGGGAAAGTAGATTCGCGCAGCAGCTTTTCGATGGCCTCCCATTGCGGTATGCCTTTTCTCACCAGATATCGTGGGGTTATGGCGACGCCCTCCTCTACCAGCGCCTGTGCATCGGGGGGCATGGAGCCTGGTGTTTTTCCGCCAATCTCTGCGTGATGCGCCCTATTAATCGCATATCCGATGCACTTGCCCCCGGAAGAAAAAACACCGCATAGTAAGGTAACGTCAGGCAGGTGGGAGCCGCCATAGCGGGGATGATTGGTAATCAGTACATCCCCTGGCTCCAGCGGAAGGGCCTCGAGCATCAATCTTCCGCAAATCCCTAAACTGCCCAGGTGGACGGGAATATGAGGGGCGTTGACGAGCAGCTCGCCACGGGGATCGAGTAGGGCACAGGAAAAGTCCAGCCGTTCTTTTATATTGACAGACAATGCAGTGCGTTGTAGTTGTGCGCCCATTTCTTCCGCGATAGCTGTAAAACGATTGGTGAAAAGGGATAGCTCTACAGCTTCCTGGTGGTCTTCGTCCGGGGCAAGGTTTAGATTTTGATCTTCCAGGATGGCATGGCCACCTGCTGTGACGGTCATACGCCACCCAGGCTCAACAAAAGCGGAGGAGGTAGGGTTAAGCAGAATGGCAGGACCATGGACTGTCGAACCCGGATCAAGCTGCTCGCGGTCATAAACAGGATACCGGAGGGTGTCGTTTGCGTCCGGTGTGCTGGAAAAACGGTGTGGTGCTGGAAAAATAAGATTATTGTTGGGAGGATAAGGCCGGAGTGCCGGGGAAAGCGTTTGGGTAATTACTTTGACGCTTTCGATTTCGAGCTTTCGCCCGGCAGGGAAGTACCCGAAGGTTTCCCGGTATTTTTCCTCGAATACCGCAGGCACAGTTGACAGCTTATGTGCGCCTACTTCGAGGGTGTTTTCCTGTTTTTCCAGGCGTAAGTACAAGAGCGCTTCTCCACGTTCAATTGAACCGGGATTAAAACCTTCTGCGATGAGTAAAGATTCCGCTTCTTTGAACAGGGCTTCGATCGTTGGTGCTGCGTGCTGGATAAAAACATCCCATGGCAGTAAAATCTGCCGATGTATGAAACGCTGGACGCTTGCCATGCCAATACCATAAGCGCTAAGCAGCCCGGCATCTGAAGGCAGGATGATGCGTCGTATGCCCAGCCGGGCAGCAATTTGGCAGGCATGGAGGCCTCCTGCGCCACCAAAAGCGAGCAGGGCATAAGCTTTGGGGTCAAAACCCTGTGCGACAGAGATTTTTCGGATGGCCCCGGCCATTTTTTCATTAGCTATAGCCTCAAAACCTTTGAGTAGGGCTGTACGGGAAGTTTTAGCCCCCGTCCCGCTGCTGAGCTCCTGTTCGATTTTTTTCAACGCGGCTTCCGCAGCTTCAATGTGTATTGGAATCCCCATCTCTGAAGGATCCAGTTTGCCGAGGAGGAGGTTTACATCGGTGACCGTGAGTGGCCCCCCTGCACCGTATGCCGCGGGACCGGGAAATGCACCTGCGCTTTCCGGTCCGACACACAGCTGCCTTCCGTCGAAATAACACACAGAACCCCCTCCCGCTGCAACAGATTCAATGGCAATAGCCGGGCTTTGTATTTCAATATCTCCAATGCGCGTTGCATACCGATACTGGTAGCGTTCATGAATCCTTGTGCAGTCCGTGCTGGTACCGCCCATATCGAGGGTGAGGATTTTAGGGAAGCCCAGGCGGAGGGCGATATCCCTTGCCCCGGAAGCACCGCCTGCAGGTCCGCTGAGCAAGCTGTCTTTCGGGTGGAAAGCAGATAAAGGGGTAAGCCCACCAGCGCTGCTCATCAAGAGTAAAGTGGAAATATTATTCCCACGCTGTAATGCTGCTTCAACACGTTTGAGGTACTCATCGAGCAAAGGCGCCAGATAGGCATTGACCAGGGCAGTTTGGGTCCGGGGCAGGAGCTTGATCGCCGGAAAGAGGATATGGGAAAGGGAAATAAACCGATAACCTGCCTGCTGAAGTGCATTTCCAAGGATAATCTCATGGTCAGGGTTTCGATAACTGTGCAGCAGGGCGACTGCGACAGATTCCACATCGCTTTTGCGCAGCACAGCGATGATGCGGTCAATTTCAGAAGAAAGGAGTGGCTTGAGCACGTTCCCGGTCGCGTCGAGGCGTTCTTCGACTTCAATTGCGACCCGGTGAATTTGAAAAGGGTCGGGGATGTTAAGTGCAAAAAGGTTTGGCCGTTGCTGCGTGCCAATCACCGGTAGGTCCGCAAAGCCCCTGGTGATGAGCAGGGCCGTCTTTGCACCTTTTTTTTCCAGTAGGGCATTAGTCCCTTTGGTAAATCCCAGGCGCATATCTGTCGGCGGCAACGGACGGTCAAGCGGGGTCTGTGTGGCCAGGCGTGCGGCAAGAATCGGTGCTTCTTCACCGGAGGTTAGTTCAAAGTCTAATCCCGAAATGTCTATTTCAATATCCTGATCGAGCTCAAGGATATGCCGCGTGGACGACAACTCAACGACCCTTAAGGTACGGTAATCCGGTAAAGCGGGAAAAGAAAGCCGGTAGCCTGAAAAAATATCTTTGGTAACAGGCCATTTATGGCGCACGAGAAATTTACCAGGGCCTGTTTTTTTGACAATTACTCCTCGCAAAGCACTGCTGCTCAGCACTTTAACCCTGATTATCCCTCCTTCGGGATTGGCGGCCATACAATCGGTAAAGGTGCCGCCCATATCAATCCATATCTGCCATTTATCGTTCATATTGTCAAAAGTAGGGAGAAAATGTATATTTATCCCATTCTGTGAAACGACAAATAGCGATTCGTTTTTGAGCCGGCATTTCGATCGCCAGGAATCTTTTGGTTGCGTGGTTTCATTGGTTGTCCTGTGTGCCAGATGGATGTATTACAACGGCATTATCAGGGTAAAAAGATGTTTCCCAACTAAGGTGGTATATTGCAATAAGTCGGTTACAGAGAAATTATCACAAGCTAAAGAGCAAAGTTTATGCGCCCGGAATTACCGGAAAATATTGCAGGGCTATTAGAAAAAGCGATTGCATACGACCACATCGGGGATATTTATAACGCTGTTAAGTTATACAAGCGGGTGATTTGCCTTGCCCCGGATAGAGTGGCACCGTATGAGCGGCTGGTGTCTATATATAAATCCCGTTGCGAGTGGAAATCAGTTTTGCACTATGCAAAAAAAGCATTATCGCTGGATGCAGGCCTGCAGCAGGTCTGGTGGGATATGGGGATTGCAGCGAGTGCATTGGGTAAAGGGCGTATATCCCGGGCGGTTTGGCAAAAGTTTGGCGCAAAGGCACGGCCGGGAAAATTACTTGCGCTGCAAATTCAGCGGAATGGAGCTTTTGAAATCGTTTGGGCACAAGGGGTAGATCCGACAAAGGCGATACTGTGTTCGATCCCACACCCCGATAGTGGGTTGCGATACCGCGATTTGCTGTTGTTCGACCGCGAAATCGTGGGTTATTTTATGCATGGGCGCCGCAAGATGCCCGTTTTTCCGGTCTTGTGGCGGGTTAAGACATCTTTTTTCTACACGTTCTGTTGTACGCTCCATAATTGCAACGATGCGGCATTGCGGGTTTTCAGGCAGCTTTGCGACGATGCGGAGATCGGCTGGGAAATATGGTCAGATGCAACCCTGGCGTCTTCGGCAGTCTCAGCTTCCGGGAAACCAGAGTACTTTGGAAAGGAAATCCTCAAACTACACAGGGACGACACGGTCTGTGTTGCCCTGGCAGCGAAAGGGATGGAAGAGGTAGTGGAGCTTCTCCGCAACTGGGCACTGATCAGCCTTGGGGCATATACGGATTTCAGGGCTTTTTGAAAAACCAGCGGGCAGAAGTGGTGGATCAGACCTGTTGCGGGGGGAATCATCGAGGGGTTAAAACAACTGTTTTCCTACCATGTTGAGCTGCCGCAACAAATATGTCAAAAGGCTACTTTGGGATTGTCCTTCCGGGCGTACTTTTCATCAGGTGTTTGATTGTGTTTTTTTCCAAAAAAGCGATAGCCAGCAGAACAGCGGTCAGTACCCCGGTATTGGCCGTCAGTTTAGCGGGCAGGTTGGCAGCCAGCCAGGTATTATTGGCGAGGCTTAGGCCATATCCGGCAAGGGCGAGTAGGACATAAATGGCCATTCGCCCAATAGGATAACTTACCGGAAAGTATCGTTGGCCGCTCAGATAGCAGGCTGCCACCATAAAACCATAACACGCCAGGGCTGCCCATGCCGGCCCATAGTATCCTATCCGGGGTATGAGGAAAATATTCAGGCCAATCGTGATCGCACTGCCCCCAATAGCGAAGAAACCGCCCGCAATGGTTTTGTCGGCGAGTTTGTACCATACGGAAAAACAGTAATAGACACCGAGAAACAGATAGGCCATGAGGAGGATGGGAACAATTCCGGTTGCCTCCCGGTACTTGGGGCCAATGAGGAATGCAATCAGGTCGAGGTAGAGCATGATTCCCAAAAATACGAGGCTTCCTACCAGGGTGAAGGCCTGGGCTACTTGTGCATATATTTTTTTAGCATCCTCCCGCTGCGCATGCCGGAAGAAGAACGGCTCTGCAGCATAATTAAACGCCTGGGTGAAAAGGGTCATCAGGATGGGGATTTTTGCTGCCGCACCAAAGAGGCCGAGTTGGGTGAGTTTGTCATTGAGCGTACCCGGGGTGAAAAACTTTATCATGGGGTTGCCGATAAATTGGTTGATCGCACCTGCAAGTCCGCCCAGGATAAGAGGGGCTGTGTACCAAAGCATTTTTTTCAATAGCTCCCAGTCAATGCTCCAGGTCATACGTGCGATCATTGGCGTAAATTGCAGAAAGGTAATCAGACTGGCCAGGAGGTTGGCAAGGAATACGTATCCTACCCGGAAGTCGGGGTTGTAAATGGTATTGATTGCCCCCCAGCCTTTTGCGATGAGCCATGGGCAGCATTCCAGAAAGAAAAAGATAAAGAACAGGTTGGAAAAAATATTGACCAGGCGGATAAAAGCAAACTTTCCGGGGCGGTTGTCCAGGCGGAGCCGCGCAAAGGGCACCGTAGTGAGGGTATCCAGTGCAAGAATCAGGAGGAATAATGCCACATACTCCGGGCGGTCAGGATAATCGAGCCATACGGCAATTGGCTGTACAAATGCCATGGCGCAAAGGGTAGTGGCCGTAGTGGTGAGAATCAGGAAAAAGGTGGCAGTGGAAAAAGCATTCCCGGGTTGTCCTTTATCATTGGCATACCGGAAATAGGTGGTTTCCATCCGGAAAGTGAACACGACGATGAGCAGCGCGATGTAGGCATACAACTCGGTAACAATACCGTATTCTGCCCTGTTGGTGAAGGACCGGGTGAGGTAGGGGGTCAGGATGACGTAGTTGAGCAGCCGACCCAGGATACTGCTGAGGCCATAGATCGCGGTTTCACCGGCAAGCTTTTTTAGTAGGGACATGGAGGATCATATCTACCTGATATGTTGCAATTTAGATAGGGTAAAAACGCGTTTTTCCCCCCCATTGGCTTATTGAAAGCACCTTGACGGTCCGTGTACCAGGACAACGGCACAGGATAAGTGAAAAACAGGCGGTAATACCTGTATTGAACCCCTTTGCAACAAGTCGGTTATTTAGAAATATGGGCATAAAGTAACGGATTAGGCTGCGTATTGCCAACTGATTTCCAAAGTTACCTTATTTTTAGCCGCACAAAAAATATGGAATGATCAATACAGAATTATTAAAGGTGATTTGTGAAATTCCCGGGGCACCCGGCTTTGAACAGCGTATCCGGGAATTCGTCATTAACCAGATCGGGCCCTATGCGGATGAAGTCAGCACAGACAACCTCGGCAATGTCATTGCCCTCAAGCGGGGTAAATCGCCGAAGCGGGTAATGGTGGCCGCCCACCTGGATGAAATTGGGTTTATAATTACCCATATTGACGATGATGGTTTCCTGCGTTTTCACCCTCTTGGAGGCTTCGATCCCAAGACCTTGAGCTCTCAGCGCGTGGTCGTCCACGGAAAAAAAGACCTTATCGGGGTAATGGGTTCAAAGCCCGTCCATCTGATGAAAGCGGAAGAGCGTGGGAAGCCGGTGCCGATAGAGGATTATTTTATTGACCTCGGTATGCCCCGCAGCGAAGTGATCGAATATATCTCCCCCGGCAACCCCGTTACCCGGGAACGCGCCCTGATCGAGCTGGGTAGTTGTGTCAACAGCAAATCGCTGGATAATAGGGTGTCGGTGTTTATCCTGATCGAGACATTTAAAGCGATGCAGGATGAGTTGCCGCCGTATGATATTTACGGCGTCTTTACAGTGCAGGAAGAAGTCGGGCTTCGGGGAGCAATTTCAGCAGCCCACCGGATCAACCCCGACTTTGGTTTTGGACTTGATGTAACGATCGCTTTTGACGTACCAGGCGCTCAAGCTCACGAGGTGGTCACTAAATTGGGTAAAGGCGCTGCAATAAAAGTATTGGACGGCAGCGTTATATCCGATTATCGAATGGTAGATTACCTTAAAAACCTGGCTACCCGTCATCAAATCCCCTGGCAGTTGGAAATCCTCCCCGCAGGAGGTACCGATACCGCAGGTATTCAGCGCTATGGTAAGAACGGGGCAATCAGCGGGGCGATTTCCATCCCGTTGCGCCATATCCATCAAACAATCGAAATGGCCCATAAATCGGATATCCGCGATTGCATCACATTGCTCCATGCCGCTTTACTCGAACTCGACCAGCATAGCTGGCAGTTCTAAGCAAAATCTTTCACATCGCCTAAAATTGCGCTTGATCATGTATAAAATAGGAAAAATTTCGCTGTTGACGGTCCTGGGGGGTATCATGACCCTCGCTTTCACCCCCCTGCCAACGAACCGGGAATTTGAAATCAGTAAAAACCTGGAAATTTTTGCAAATCTTTTCCGGGAACTCAACAATGCCTATGTGGACGAACTCGACCCGGGTGCCCTGATGGGAAAAGGACTGGAAGCCATGGTGGCCTCCCTGGATCCTTTTACCAATTATTTTGCAGAATCCGACATCGAACGTTACCGAATCCTCCAGGAGGGGAGCGCCAGTGGGGTTGGGCTGAGCTTCAGAACAACGGAACAACGGATCCTCGTCTCGGACGTTTTCAAAGATATGGCTGCGGATAAAGCAGGGGTAAAAATTGGCGACCAGCTTATCGCCATTGACGGCAGGAGTCTGCAGGGCAGAAGTACCGAAGACGTGGATTATCTGCTCCGCGGCGCACCAGGCAGTACGGTGGAGGTGACAATACGCAAAGCTGGCGGAACAACCGACACCCCGGTCAAACTTACCCGGGACGAACGGGAAGCGCCAAACGTCCCGCACTCGGATTTGCTCGACAATGATATCGCCTATGTATCCCTGACAACATTCACCCAGAACGCGGGCCGCAATGTCGCCAATGCCCTTCGCGATCTACGCCTGAAGAATCCCGCCCTTAAAGGGATTATCCTCGATTTGCGCGGCAACGGAGGGGGCTTATTGAGCGAAGCAGTCAATGTGTGTAACGTTTTTATCCCGCAGAACCAACTTGTAGTAACGACCCGCGGAAAAATCCGCGAACAGGACCGCAGCTATAAAACGACCGGAGAGCCTTTTGATACCGAGCTTCCACTTGCTGTCATTATTGATAAAGGCTCTGCTTCGGCCTCGGAGATCGTTAGCGGGGTAATTCAAGACTATGATCGCGGGGTACTCATCGGACAGCGTTCTTATGGGAAGGGCCTGGTGCAGAATACTGTGGATATCGGGTATAATGCCCGCCTAAAACTTACAATTTCCAAGTATTATATCCCCAGTGGCCGCTGTATCCAAAGCGTGCAGTATAAAGACGGTGAGCCGGTAGATATTCCGGATGCACAGCGCGGGGCCTTTAAAACGCGCAATGGCCGTAAAGTACTCGATGGCGGCGGCGTGAGTCCGGATATCGCGGTCGTACAGGCAGAGAACCTGCCGGTCGTGCGTGCCCTTATCAGTCAGGGGGTCATTCTTGATTTTGTCACCGAATACTGCCGTAATAAGCCGACTATGCCCGCCGCAGAGGCGATCCGGTTTACGGAATTCGATCAGTTTATCAACTTCCTGATCAACAGAAAAGTAACCCTGAGCACAGATACGGAAAAACTACTGGAACAAATGCGGAAAAGTGCAGAAAAAGAGGGATATCCTTTGAAAGTGGATATTGATGCGCTGGAAAAAAGCCTTTCCGAAGCCCAGCTCAACTCAATCCGCCAGAATAAGGAACTGGTCACCTCCCTTATCGAAAAAGAAATTTCCGGGCGGTATTATTATCAGGAAGGTAGGGTCCGCACAGGCTTATCAAGGGATATGGAAATTGCAGAGGCGATTAACGTGCTGAAAACAACGGCCAGGTACAATAACCTGTTGGGCAAGTAAATAAGTGATGAGGCTGTCTCAAGAGTCTTTTGGCGGTATTCGCCGCCCAAGAATATTTTTTAAAACGCCGATTTTGTTGGTTTTGCTTCTCAAAATCAACAAAATCGGCGTTTTAAAAAATCTATTCTGTCGCTGAAGGTGGCAGAATCCTTATGAGCCCCCCTGAAAAAATATTATTTAGCGGCGCAAGCCGCACAAAACGCTGTTCAGGACGCCAATCGGGAAAACAATTCTTACACACCCTCCTCACTAGAAGGCTGATTAAATATGTAGCGCACGGTTATCGGTAGCTGCCAGTGCTGCTTCCTTGAACGCTTCGGTATAGGTCGGGTGTGCATGGCTGATTCGTGCGGCATCTTCGGCGGAAGCCCTGAACTCCATGAGTGCCACTGCTTCCGCAATCATATCTGCTGTCCGTGGCCCGACCATGTGAACCCCAAGTATTTCATCGGTTTCCTGATGGGCAAGGACTTTGACCATACCCTCCGTATCTGTACTTGCACGTGCACGCCCGAGCGCTTTGAACGGAAATTTACCGGATTTATAGGGGATGCCATCGGCTTTGAGCTGTTCTTCTGTACGGCCAACGCCCGCAACCTCCGGCCAGGTATAAACGACCCCGGGGATGAGGTTATAATCAATATGGGGATGCTGACCGGCGATGATTTCGGCGACAAACACCCCTTCTTCTTCAGCCTTGTGGGCCAGCATTGCACCCTGGATGACATCTCCGATGGCAAAGATACCGGGTACGTTGGTTTGTAGCCTTGCATCTACTGCGATACGGCCTTTTTCATCGGTCTGCACCCCGGCTTTGTCGAGTCCGAGGCCGTCGGTATAGGGGCGGCGGCCAATTGCAACGAGGCAGTAGTCGGCCTCTATATTTTGGATTTGTTCGGTATCGCGTTTTTTGTATTCGATGGTAACCTTATCGTTATCGGAGGATACAGCAGTTACGGCATGTTGCAGGTGGAATTTCATACCAAGTTTTTGCAGTGCGCGCTGGAGTTCTTTGCTGCAATCTCCGTCCATTCCCGGGATGATCCGGTCCAGAAATTCAATGACATCTATTTGTGTACCGAGGCGTGCATAGACCGAGCCGAGTTCCAGACCGATTACCCCACCTCCGATAATCACCATCCGTTGAGGTATCTGTTGGATATTCAGTGCTTCAGTGGAAGTGATGACCCTTTTTTTATCGTAGTTAAAGGCCGGCGGTACGATGGGCTTGGATCCGGTAGCGATGATGATATATTTACCTTCAATTTCGGTCGTGTTGCCATCTTGACGGGCAATGGCAATTCGGGTAGGGCTTAGGAATGATCCATGCCCGTGCAGGATATCAATTTTATTTTTTTTCATCAGGAATTCGATTCCTTTGACGGTTTGGCCCACGACTTCGTCTTTACGTCGGATCATTTGGGGCATATTGACCTGCAGGTTTTGCAGTTCGATACCATGCTGGGCGAATTTTTCGCTGGCATTGTGATAATGTTCGGAAGAATCGAGGAGGGCTTTGGAAGGGATACAGCCTACGTTGAGGCAGGTACCCCCGAGGGAGTTGTACCGTTCTACGATAGCAGTTTTCATCCCGAGTTGGGCGCAGCGGATAGCAGCCACATATCCACCCGGACCGGAGCCGATGACGATGACTTCGTATTGCATGTTTGGGTTGGTTTGAATCAAAAAAATTACCTGCGTTTATTTTTATTTTTTTTTCCAGTTTCTGCGGCCCTGCTGGTTTTTGTCCCCTGTTGGCGGATGGTCTTGCTTTTTAGGCGTTTGATTTTCCATAGCAGGGGGAGGGGTAGGGGGTTTGTCGCGATGTTCCCGTATTTCGGGTTTAGGAGCAGGGGGCGGTGTCTGGCGGTTTGCGGTATTATCCTTTACAGGTGGGCTGGTGGCTTCGCGGCCACGGCTTTTCTTTTTCTTTTTGCGGCGCCTTTTTTCTTCGGGGAGTTCGATTTCGCCGGTTACATCAGCAAAGCCCACCTCGGCAGGTTCGCCGATATAAGCAGAAACAGCTGCGCTGATCTCGAATTCTTCTGGTTTTTCCCCTCTTGCGTTCATTTCGATAATTTCGCGTACTTTTTCTACCTCGAGTGGGTAGAACTGGCCTTTTCCCCGTTCATGTTCATAGACGTAGAACATGATGCGTTTGAAAATATCGGTTTTGACAAGAATGGCCCTTCCTTTTTGGGTAAAGAGGAAGTCAGATTTTTCCGGGAAAGATTCCAGGGCATCGAGATAGGTATCCAGTTCGTAATTTAGGCAGCATTTAAGGCGACCGCACTGCCCGGAGAGTTTTGCCTGGTTGATTGCCAGGTTTTGGTAGCGTGCTGCAGCTGTTGAGACGGATTTGAAGTCGGACAGCCAGGTGGAGCAGCATAATTCGCGCCCACACGAGCCGATACCGCCAATTCTGGCAGATTCCTGGCGTGCGCCAATCTGGCGCATTTCGATTTTTATCTTGAATTCTTTGGCGTAATGGCGGATGAGCTCGCGAAAGTCCACCCGTCCGTCGGCGGTATAATAGAAAGTTGCTTTCCTGCGGTCACCCTGAAACTCTACATCGCCAATTTTCATATCCAGGCCGAGGGAGCGGGCGATAGCGCGGGCACGTACCATTGTAGGCACCTCCATTTCGCGGGCTTCCTGTAGTCGTTCGAGATCGCGTTCGTTCGCCCTTCGGATGACTTGGTTATTTGCGGCCTGGGGCTTGGCTTTTTTCTTTTTCATTTGCAGGCGCACCAGTTCGCCCGAGAGGGTTACTTTGCCGATATCATAGCCGTTTCCGGTTTCTACCACTACCATATCTCCGGTTGAGACACGGGCGGTTTCTGCTACATGAAAAAATGCTTTATGGGCACCATTTTTAAAGCTTACTTCCACGACGTCATAAGGGTCAATATCTGAAATTTCCAGTTGAGAGAGCCAGTCAAAGGTGTTGAGGCGGTTACAACCGCCGCTTCCGCAACCACCGTTGCTTTGGCATCCTTTGGTGCTGCTGCTGCTGCAAGTGCTACATCCTAAACATCCCATTATTATTTTGATTTAAACACAGACTAAACAAATTGAGCGCTATTAATTTATGAGGTTTACGGGTATCCCTTCCATTTTTTTTCCTGCATATCGGTCTTTGAGTATTTGGTGCATTTGGATGGAGGTATCGAGGAAAAGGATTTTGGCATTTGCATTTCGTTCGATGGAAAAAATACATTCAGACCACAAGCGTGCGATCTGTCCGATTTTTTCTGCATCCACATAGGGGGTGAATTTTTTGGCGAAATCCAGTTCTTCGCCCTGCAGCCTTGCGGTCAGTCTGCCGTCGAGGCGCAGGAGCAGTAACTCATGCAGGAAATGCAAACCGAACAGTAGAAAGTGTTTTTGCTTTTCCCGGCCCCAGGTGGCCGCTTCTTCTGACCAGCGCAGGATTTCCAGGGGTTTTCCGCTATAGGTTTTTCGGATCCAGTGGAGCAGCGCGCCAGACTCGACATTTTCTTTTTCCCGGGCTAATTTGAGGGCTTCGTCGAAGTTACCATTTGCCAGATAGGCAATAGCAGCTGCTTTTTGTCCGAGCCCGGGAAAACGTTCGTCGAGGGCAGCGATGATGTCTTCGTCGCGCAAGGGCGGTATTTTGATCATCTGGCAGCGGGAAAGAATCGTTGGCAGGATGAGATCGGCATTTTCTGCCACGAGGATAAAATAGGTGTCCTGTGGCGGCTCTTCGATGAGCTTCAGCAGCCGGTTACCTTCTTTCCCCAGGTATTCCGGCAACCACATAATGAGCACCCGTCGAGGCGATTCAAATGAAGTGAGGTATAATTTATGATAGATAGAGAGGCATTCTTCTTTAGTGATATTCCCTTGTTTATTTTCTTTTCCGATTTGCAGGAGCCAATCGGTGACCGATAGGTAGGGGTTCTCTGTAATCGCTTTTCTCCAGGCGGGAAGGAACTTATCGCTGGTGGTTTTTGCCCCGTCTTTATCGCTGACGGTTGGGAATGAAAAGTGTAGGTCGGGGTGGATGTATTTAAGGGATTTAACGCAATGCGGGCAAGTACCACAAGCCCCTTCTGCTGTTGGACGGGCACATAAGAGAAAGCTGCCCCATGCTATCGCCAGTGGCAAAGCGCCGCTTCCTGCGGGCCCCAGTAATATAGTGGCATGGGGAATCCTTTCCTGTGCGCCGATTTGACACAGCAGGTCCCTGGCCGTTCGCTGACCGATGACTTGTTTGAAAATCATGGCTGCCGTTTTATTCGGGCAGATTTGGATCCCAAACGCTTATTTCAGAATGAAATACAGTGGAAAAGAAAATTTATCGAACGGGCGTATTTAGAAAGCCCTGACTAACGCTAATCCGCGTTCATAAGGGGGCGTTGGCTTGTATAACATTATAGCATATTGATATACAGGATGTTTTTGATCTCTGATAATCAGTATTCCGTCGCGATTATATTTTTGCCGCAGGCAAAATATTTTTCTGATCCACTATTCATTCGACCTTTAAAGCGCATGAACCGACATCCGCCGTGGTCTTAACCTTTTATAACGGTAAAAATAGGGAATTCTTTTGAAAGCTTACACTTAATTATGGACAATTTGACCTGTGCGGTATGCTAAATTGGCGGGATCTACCCTGTGGTAATCACTATTTACAGCCCTGCAATTGGACAAACTTATCGCAACGGGATTATTGAAGGCTAAAAATGACGATTTTTTTCCCCACGCTGACCCGTCGCAAAAACCTAATGAAGGGGCTTAAATTAGCCGCTTACAGCCTGCAACGATTCAGCCGCCATAAGGCTGTTGTATTATTCCGATAGAATACATTCCAGCGTATCAATCAAAAGGTATGGATTTTTGTTTGAGTAGAAAGAACGGTTTGAACGGCGTAGGCAAGGACAAACCATAAAACAACAACGACATGCGGATTGCAGTATTCAGAAAAGCACACTTTAATGCCGCCCATCGCTTACACAACCCACATTGGAGCAATGAGCGAAACCGCGAGGTTTTCGGCCTTTGTAATAATCCCAACTATCATGGGCATAATTATGAGCTCGAGGTAAAAGTGAGTGGTGAAGTGGACCCAGATACGGGCTACCTGATAGACCTGAAACTTCTTGCTGACCTTATCCGTTCAGAAGTCGAAGACCGCTTCGACCACAAGAACCTCAACCTCGACACAGAAGAATTCCGGGAACTCAACCCGACTGCAGAGCATATCTGCTATGTGATCTGGAAAATACTCAGGGCAGGGCTGGAGGATCGCTACGATTTAGCGGTGCGCTTATACGAAACGCCTAGAAATTATGTAGAATATCCTGCCTGAATCCCGGGCTATGGCCGTTGTGCCCGTTTGACGAGCTTGATTACCTTTTTTTGCCGGCTTTGATTGATGAGGGTAAGGTAATACATCCCATCGGGAAGCCCTCCGAGGGAGTAGCGTTGCCCGGATTCTGCCAAATAAACGCGCACAACGACGCCGATTTGGTTCTGGACGACAATCTGTTCTATCCCCTCAGTATAAGAGAGGTTGAAATAGTCGCTTGCAGGGTTTGGGAAAACCTGCACGTTGGCAGCAAAATCAAGGTCGTTGGTGTTCGTGGTAAGGTTTTGTACTGTAACATCAAAATTCATACTGGTCAGGATACTGTCGGGCTTTGAAACAGAGGAAAAATTGATGGCGAATTTGCCATTTCCTGCGACCTGGTTAGGCAAGACATAAAAAATAAAGCCAACTTTAGCTTTTGGAGGAAGGATGAAAGGAGCATTCAGGCCCAGTGCAGGGTCAATATTGCTGCTGACAATCGGGATAAAGCACTCTACGCCATCACAAACCTGCGTGAGCCAGGCGGAGGGCCGATCCAGTTCCCTCCGTTTCCATTTTAATTTTAAGGTATCTTTGGTGCTGAGGTTCTCGATGGAGGAGTACACTTCCAGGCTCAGGGAGGGGTCTGAAATGTTGACCTTGAAAGTCTGCTTCACTTCAGCAGGGGTTATTTTCAAGTCCTGCCCGTTGAGGTCGGCGACGAGGAGGCAGGTCAGCAGGAAGAGTATGGTTTGTTTCATCGAAATGTATTTAGTACTTAAACACTTTAACAGACTTGACCCGGAGTTGTGCAAAAAAGTGCTTTTGACACCACAGGCGGCGTGCACCGCCAAGAAGTATTTCTTAGAGCGTCGTGGGGGGGTATGATTGTGGGGGAGAAATATTATAAAAAGGGGGGGGTGGAAATATTTAATATAGGGGGGGGGGGGGG
>JBEIGB010000061.1:0-23269 GCA_040382095.1 Lewinellaceae bacterium | reverse complement strand
GGGGAGACGGGGAGACGGGGAGACGGGGAGACGGGGAGACGGGGAGACGGGAGACGGGAGACGGGAGACGGGAGACGGGGGACGGGGGGCGGGAGACGGGGGGCGGGGAGATTGCATAAAGCCCACGGCAGTCCTACTCCTGCTTGTCCATCAGATTTGTCAGCGCGGGTCCTATTCCGGGAAAACGGAAATTAAACCCGGCCATCAGGATTTTTCGCGCGCTCACCCGCGTACTATCCAATACCACATCGGCCATTTCGCCCATCCCCATCCTCAGGAATAAGGCTGGTACGGGAAACCTGAACGCCTTAGTCTGGCACGCTCCTACGAGCTCCTGAATAAGTGTCCGGTGACGTACCGGGGTGGGTGCCACGGCATTGAATACCCCCTCGAGGGTTTCCTGTTGCAGGGCGAAAAGAAAAAGCCTGCACACATCTTCAATATGGATCCAGGAATACCACTGAAGCCCATTGCCCAGATAGGGAGCCAGGTGTAATTTCAGGGGCATTGCCAACTTCTCCAGGGCACCCCCTTTAGCCGAGAGTACGATGCCGATGCGGAGGACTACCGTGCGTACCCCCGTCGTGGCCACGCCGTTTATTGCTGTCTCCCATTCCATACAGCTCTCCGAAAGAAACCCCGATCCCGAAGGACTGTGCTCATCGAGCCAGTTTTCGCCGGAGTCGCCGTAGAAACCAATTGCAGAAGCAGCTATATATCCCAGCGGTTTTTTCTGCATTTTCAAGATCGCTTCCCGCAAAGCATTGGTGCCGTTGACCCGGCTGGAGATAATCGTTTCCCTGCGCGCCTTCGTCCAGGGTTTGTCTGCAATACCTGCGCCCGCAAGGTTGATCACATAAGATACCCCCTCCAATGCGGCAGGGTCAACCTTTCCGGTATCGGGATCCCAGGAATAAGTAGGAAAAGCTGCAGATGGATTTGGTTTACGGCTCAGATGGCGGACAAGATAGCCTTCACTCGCCAGCATCCCGCTCAGGTGGCTTCCGATTAAGCCGGTACCGCCAGCAATCAAGATAATAGTCATTCCATAGTTGTTTACGGGGCTGCATCATAAGTTTTTTCAGAACGGGCAGGGAATTGCCAGACACTTTAGCTTTTTCAGGGCAATATCCAGCTGCTACCATCAGCAGTACAAAGGTTGGGCGCTGCTTTGGCCGCACCGGCCTGCAAAAGCCCTCTGTGCTACCAAACCATACCGGCCATATCGTCAAAAATATCAGACTTGTTCTGCTGGCGTTCCTACAGGACTTTTCCGAGAAACTGCCGCTCTATGAAGCAACCCCAAGGGGGTTAACAATAAACCTGTTGAAGTTTGCAAAATATTATTTCGTGGCAGCGGTTGTCTTTGGTGGCAAAAGCACCTTTTTTCACAACCCCACACCTGTGCACCGCCCGGAATAAAAGACGTTTTCACTCCCAATAAACCTTTTTCTGTTGTACAGGCGCGCTGTCCACCCTCAAAATGCCATAGACAAAAAACAGTTTATTTTCTCCCCCTGCAAACCCGTCGCAAAAAGTCAATTAAACTCCCCTCAAGTCAATGTAATTTTTAGGCATATCTTTGCCCTGTATGAAAAATAATGCCCGGAAAGAGAAAAAACTTGTACTTTCCCGCTAAAATAAAAACTATTCATCATTAAGGAGGTGCCTATGTGTCGTTTATTTGTTTTTTGCTTGTTTTTAACTTTTTTCCTTCCTGTTTCCTGTAAAAAAGGCCCTTCTACGGCCACAAATTACAAAAGAACCTCCAACGCTGCCATCATACGCATAGAAGGTGAAGCAGACAGGCTGAACCCGTTGCTCATTACTACCGACAACGGCCGTATTGTTGTGGACAATATCTTTATGAACCTCCTCACCTATGACCCCGTTACCCTTCAGCTACAGCCCGATCTGGCCAAATCGCTGCCTCAAACAGAAGATATTCGCTCGGGTCCGTATGCCGGGGGCATTGCCTATTCCTTTGAAATCCTCGATGAAGCCACCTGGGACAACGGTGCACCGGTAACGGCAAAGGACTATATCTTCTCGCTCAAAGCAGTCGCCAACCCCCTGGTAAATGCAGCGCCCCTGAGATCCTACCTCGAAGGGTTCGGCGGGGTAGAAATTGACCCCACAAACCCAAAAAAATTCCGGGTTTTCCTTGACGAAAAAAATTATCTCGGCGAAGAAACCGTGGGCGGCCTGTTCCCTGTCCTTCCTGAATATCTGTTCGACCCCAAAGGCCTGCTCAAAGATATCCCGCTCACAGACCTCCTCGACCCTGAAAAAGCTGACGCACTGGCTGAAAACGACCAGCGCCTGAAACAGTTTGCGGATGCTTTCAACTCAGAAGCCTATTCCCGCGATCCAACTATCATCAAAGGTTGTGGGCCATACAAACTTTTGCTCTGGGAAACCGACCAAAGGGTCATCCTCGGCAAAAAAGCCAATTGGTGGGGCAAAAAAATCCCCAGGCTCGCGGTAGGCCCGGACTCCCTGATTTTCAAACCCATCCCCAACCCCGCTACCGCACTCGCGGCCCTTCAAAATGAAGAAATAGACGCGATGGCCGGTATCCTGCCGGAGGACTTTCGTCGGCTCGAACAGGATTCCCTTTTTAAGCAACGCTACCAGCTCTTCACCGTCAACAGCCTGGCTTATTACTATATAGGTGTGAATGCACGAAAGCCCCTGCTTTCCGAAAAAGCCGTCCGCCAGGCCCTCGCACATATCATTGATGCAGATGAAATCATCAGAGAAGTATTCCAGGGATTCGGCGAACGCATTGCAGCACCCGTCCCCCCCTCTGCAAACTATTATCCCAAAAAATTAAAGCCTATACAGTTCAATCTCGAAAAGGCAAAAGGACTGCTTGCCGCGGCAGGTTGGAAAGACACTAACAACAACGGTATCGTAGATAAAGTCCTCGACGGAAAACGAGTGGAGCTGTCCGTCGCTTATCTGCTCAACGCGAGCAGCGAAACTTCCCGCAACATCGGCCTCCTCATCCAGGACAATGCCCGAAGGGCAGGGGTCGAAATCAGGCTCGAAGCAAAAGAGCCCACTGTACTGCTGGAACAACTCCGCGAACGCAATTTCGAACTCATCTCCGCGGGCCGCACCTTGTCACCGCTCTGGAACCCCCTCCAAAACTGGCATACCCAGGGCGACAACCGCTACGGCTTCGGCGATGCTACGACTGATGCCCTGATTGACGAAATCCTTCAGTCGATGGACGAAAAACAGCGCAACGATAAAATCGGCAAGCTCCTGGACCGCATCTATGACGAACAGGTAGAAATTTTTCTATTTGCGCCCAACGACCGTATCGCTATTCACAAAAGGTTTGATGCGGTCACGACTTCCTTTACGCCCGGCTTCGTCCCGGAACTATTGATGCTGAACCTGAAATAACTGCTCCGATCTGTGTATGCATTTCTTTTGCGGCGGCTTGCTACGCTGCTGCCCACCTTGATCGCCATTTCCCTGCTGGCCTTTGCCCTCGGCAAAATGGCCCCGGGGGATCCCGTAGAGTTATTACTGCGGCGCTCGGGCGATGAACAGATCAAGGACTTGAGGCAGGCAGATGAAAGCTACCGGCAGACCGTTCATGTCCTGGGTCTGGACAAACCGCTCTTTTATTTCAGCCTGCTCCCCCTGGCTTACCCGGACACCCTCTATAAAATCATTGACCCTGCCCACCGGAAAACCCTGCGCCGTTTATGTGCCCGGTATGGGGAATGGCCCCTTGTACAGCAATATTACCATTCCCTGCTGCGCTATATGGCCTATGCAACCCAGCAAAAAGGAAAAGTATGGATAGAAAGTGCCGCTGAATGTCGTCGCCTTTCCGAAGCCCTGCTCCTGGGCAGTACGCCCGGCGATACGCGCCGCCTGCTCCATCAACTCGCTGCCCTCCATAGCACCCGGCTCCCTGACCCGCCCGAACGCCAGGCCATAGAAAAAGCATTTTCGCGCTTGCAACAAGGCGCAAAACCCTGGAAACGCTACATTCCTGCTTTTTCCTGGTATGGTAAAGACAATCAGTACCACCATTGGCTCAGTGCTTGCCTGAAAGGCGATTTTGGCATCTCGTACCGCGACGGACGGGCCGTCGGCAGCAAAGTACGCTCTGCCTTGCGATGGACCCTATGGCTCAACCTCTTTTCCCTCGCCCTCGCCTATCTGCTTTCCATTCCCCTGGGCGTTTATATGGCGGTATATAAAAACCGTTTGTTCGACCGGCTGTCCCGGCTGTCCCTCTTTGTCCTCTATGCACTGCCTGCCTTTTGGGTAGGTACCCTCCTGTTGTTATTCTTTGCTGATCCCAACCTTGGGCTCAACTGGGTTTCGTTCAGTCAGGCCGGGGAATATCCACCGGATGCCGGTTTTTTGGAAAAGCGCCTCTCCGACTTGCGGCACCTTATTTTACCGGTAGCCTGCCTTACGTATGGGTCGCTCGCGTTTATCGCTCTTCAAATGCGCAGTGCCATGGCTGAAGCCCTGAGCCAGGATTTCGTCCGGGCAGCCCGTGCAAAAGGCTTATCGGAGAATGTAGTCATCTGGAAACACGCTTTCCGAAATGCCCTTTTTCCCCTGATTACCCTCCTCGGCAGTCTGCTACCCGGAATGATCGCAGGTGCTGTGGTCATTGAATCCATTTTCAACCTTCCGGGAATGGGAAAACTCACGCTGGAATCCATCTTTTCCCAGGACTGGCCGGTCGTTTATGCTGTTTTGCTCCTTTCCGCACTGCTCACGATAGGCGGCCTCCTGCTGGCCGATATCCTTTATGCCCTCGCCGACCCGCGGGTGCGCCTGGGCGAAACCAAAACCCCTGCCACATGAGCACCCCAAAAAGTAAAATACGGCAATTGCTGTCCAGGCCATCCGCCCGATTTGCTTTTGGGTATTTTTTTGCCCTTGCCCTGATTGCACTAATGGCGGATTTCCTGGCCAATGATAAACCCTTATACTGTAAACTAGCGGGAAAGACTTATTTCCCGGTGCTTGAAGCATACCTCGCCGATATTGGGCTCGCAACCCGGGAGAGCCGTTTTTTACAGGAAGGCTGGTACGAACAGCCCTATCAACGCGTCGTCTTCCCGCCTATCCCCTATGGACCTACCACTATTGACCGCCGGAACCTCGGCGCTAAAAGCCCTTTCGGCCCTCAACGCACCAATGGCTACCAGAGCTGGCACTGGCTTGGCACAGATATGGCCGGCCACGATGTTGCTGCAGGGCTCGTCCACGGAGCACGCACCGCACTGCTCATCGGTTTAATCGGGATGCTTACCGCCACTGTGCTGGGTATTTTTTTCGGGGCAATAGCAGGTTTTTTCGGGGACAGACACTTTCGTGTCGAAAGGGCCGGTATCTTCGCGTTACTGGTCGCTATCTTCTTATCCGGATACGTGACCTGGGCATGGTTTACTGCAGCGAGCAGCCTGGCATCGGATTTCCTTTACGATATTTTGTTGCCGGGCTTACTTATCCTCGTTATAGCCGGTGTATCGTTCCTACTTTACAAGTTGTTGATAAAATCCGAATGGGGGCAAAAGAAAGTTGCGTTTCCATTTGATTTCTGGATAAGCAGACTGATGGAGACCCTGAATGCCGTCCCTACCCTGCTTTTAATCCTGGCCTTGCTGGCGGCCCTGAAGGAACCCTCTATTTATGCAGTTATGGTCATGATCGGTATGGTGCGGTGGACGGGCATCGCACGCCTGGTCCGGGCGGAATTATTAAAAATCAGCACCCTACCTTATATAGAAGCCGCAACTGCATTGGGGTATTCCCCATGGCGTATTCTTTTCCGCCATGCCCTGCCCAACAGCCTGGGACCCGTCTGGGTGACCCTTGCTTTTGGTATGGCCGGGGCCATATTAATCGAGGCCTCTCTTTCATATCTAGGCATCGGACTCCCTGTAGAGACGGTTACCTGGGGATCATTCATGCGCCAGGTATCCAGTGTCAATATCCGCCCCTGGTGGCTTGCGGTATTTCCCGGTACGGCCATCTTTTTTACCGTGCTCGCCCTAAACATAATCGGGGAGCGCCTGAGTGGCATATTCGACCCTAAAGAAAAAAAATAGCCCTGCCTGTCGGTGGCTCCGATAAAGCTTCAAAGGACCCTCTGTAGCCTCATCATCCTTTTCCCAGCCGCCGCATTTCTTTTGGAGAAAATAAAGACGACTTTCCCCTGGTATTCATCAGCGCTCCCTTTCGGTTGACCGGGGCGCTCAGCCCCTTAGCGGAGGGGCAGTTTACCTTCGGACTACACGATTGCAGACAAATTACACTAAATAAACACAAATAAATGATTATTAATAAATTACGCATAAGTACAAATTATTTATAATTTTTTTTAGATCATTTGAGTGCGATGGTAAAATTAAAAAATCCATCTTTGGTTTAAAATCAAGGCTTTTCGGCGTTTTTTACCGTACAAAACTTGTATATCCAAAAGAATGCCCATAAATTTACCATCAGTACTTCATTAAAACCCTTTAAAATGAATAAAGGAGATTTGATCAGCAAGATTGCAGAAAGTGCCAAAATTACCAAGGCACAAGCTACAGACGCTTTGAACGCCGTACTTGACGGTATCAGCGAAGAACTGAAAACAGGAGGAAAAGTAACCCTTATCGGGTTTGGCACTTTCTCTGTTTCCGGGCGCGATGCCCGTACCGGTCGTAATCCACAAACCGGTGCGTCAATCGAGATTAGCGCAAAAAAAGTGGTGAAGTTCAAGCCTGGCAAAGAACTTTCCGACTCCGTAAACTGACCCCTCGGCAGTTTGCTTTTCCTTTCGCCCAGTGAATGCTTTTTGGGCGACAAAGGGCAATCTGAACGTCCTCAGGTTGCCCTTTTCAATTTTATCCCAACAATCCTTACCTAAACATGAAAACGGATATTGAAACGTTAAAACAAATTGCCAGCCAGGTAAGGCGGGATATTATCCGCCAAACCTCCTTTGCCCAGAGCGGGCATCCCGGCGGATCCCTTGGCTGCACGGAGTTCCTGACCGCATTGTACTTTGCTGTCATGGACCATGACCCGGCGTTCAGGATGGAAGGGAAGGGCGAGGACCTGTTTTTTCTTTCCAACGGCCACATTTCCCCGCTTTGGTACAGCATACTGGCGCGCAGCGGATACTTCCCGCTTTCCGAACTGGCGACCTTCCGAAAAATCAATTCCCGGCTGCAGGGGCATCCTGCCACGCATGAAAAACTTCCGGGCATTCGTGTAGCCTCGGGGTCTTTGGGACAGGGGTTATCGGTAGCGATTGGTGCCGCTTTAGGCAAACGGATGGATGGCGATCCTAAAAAGGTCTTTGTCCTCACTGGCGATGGAGAGCTTCAGGAGGGTCAAATTTGGGAAGCAGCCCTGTTTGCGGCACATCATAAGGTAGATAACCTCATCCTCACCGTAGATTGGAATGGACAGCAAATTGACGGGCCTACTGATGAGGTAATCTCACTGGGCGACCTTCCTGCCAAATGGGCTGCTTTCGGATGGCATGTTCTGCTGATAGAAGATGGCAACGACATCGTTCAGGTATTATCCGGTCTCGCAGCAGCAATGAGCGCAAGCGGAAAAGGCAAACCAGTCGCGATCCTGATGCGCACAGAGATGGGCTTTGGGGTGGATTTCATGCAAGGCTCCCACCATTGGCACGGCGTTGCCCCAAATGCTGGGCAAACTGCCAGTGCGCTTGCCCAGCTCCCGGAGACACTCGGCGATTTTCCAGTAGAAACGAATTAATGCCCCGCGGCAAATAGGGCGGTATTCAAAACATAAAATTTCAGTTCAATGCTCGATCAAATTATCAGCAGCGGTAAGAAAGCAACCCGTGACGGCTTTGGGGAAGGTCTGCTGGAAGTCGGCAAACAATATCCGCAAGCGATTGCCCTGACGGCCGACCTGCTGGGCTCGCTCAAAATGAACGCTTTCGTAAAAGCTTTTCCCGAGCGCTTCATCCAGGTCGGTATTTCAGAAGCCAATATGATGGGAGTAGCGGCGGGGCTGGCCACGGCGGGGAAAATCCCGTTCACCGGCACGTTTGCCAATTTTTCTACCGGCCGGGTGTATGACCAGATCCGACAATCCATCGCCTATTCGGAAAAAAACGTCAAAATCTGTGCTTCCCATGCCGGCTTGACGCTTGGCGAAGACGGGGCCACGCATCAAATCCTCGAAGATATCGGTATGATGCGGATGTTGCCGGGCATGACCGTAATCTGCCCCTGTGATGCCAACCAGACCAAAGCTGCCACGATCGCTATCGCGGCATACCACGGGCCCGTGTACCTCCGCTTCGGGCGACCGAGCTGGCCGGTGTTTACTCCGGAAAACCAGACTTTTGAAATCGGCAGGATCCAGATCCTTTCCCCCGGCGCAGATGTCAGTATATTTGCCACGGGGCACCTCGTCTGGAATGCCATTGAAGCGGCCAGGCAGCTCGCCCTCGACGGGATTTCCTGTGAAGTGATCAACGTACATACCATTAAGCCGCTCGACGAGGCAGGAATCGCCGCCTCCGTCCGGAAAACCCGCTGTGCCGTCAGTGCCGAAGAGCACCAACGCAACGGTGGCCTGGGAGATGCCATCGCACAGGTCCTCGCCAGGCACTGCCCTGCACCCCTGGAGACCGTCGCCGTAAACGATACCTTTGGGGAGAGCGGGTTGCCAGAGGCACTGCTCGAAAAATATGGCCTGGGCATCCAGCATATCGCTGCGGCTGCACGTATTGCCATCCAAAGAAAAAAAATTACATTATGAAGTTTGGCACTAAAGTAATCCATGCAGGGATTACCCCTGATCCTGGTACCGGAGCGGTAATGACCCCTATTTTTCAAACTTCCACCTATGCCCAGGAGGCCCCCGGAAAACACAAAGGCTACGAATACGCACGCACCCAGAACCCTACCAGAAGTGCCCTCGAGGCCAACCTGGCAGCCCTTGAAAACGGTCGTCATGCCGTTTGTTTTGCCAGTGGCCTCGCTGCAATGGACGCCGTAGTCCGGCTACTCGACCCCGGTGCGGAAATTCTGTCCACCAACGACCTCTATGGCGGTTCATACCGTCAGATGGTCAGAGTCCATGGGCGGTATGGAATCCTCAGCAGGTTTGTGGATATGCAGGATGCGGCAGCAATCGCAGCGCAAATCCGGCCGGAAACACAAATGCTCTGGATTGAAACCCCCACCAATCCCATGCTCAACGTCGTTGATATCCAGGCCCTGTGTGCCATAGCCAGGGAAAAGGGCATCCTTTCCTGCGTGGACAATACGTTTGCTTCCCCTTATCTCCAAAACCCGCTCGACCTCGGCGCCGATATCGTTGTCCATTCCGCAACTAAATATATCGGTGGGCATTCCGATGTCGTTCACGGCGCAGTAGTCATAAATGATGAAGCCATAGCCGAAAAACTCCGGTTCCTGCAAAATGCCGTAGGGGCAGTACCGGGGCCGCAGGATTGTTTCCTTATCCTCCGGGGTATTAAGACCCTGCACCTGCGGGTGGAGCGGGCATGTCAAAATGCAGCGCGGATCGCAGCATTCCTGAATACCCACCCCAAAGTCAAATCGGTCAATTATCCCGGTTTGCCCACCCACCCAGGCCATGAAACGGCAAAGCGCCAGATGCGGGATTTCGGGGCCATGCTTTCCTTTGACCTGCACGACGACCAATTCGATAACGCAGTCGCCCTGATGACCCGGTTGCAGCTTTTTACCCTTGCCGAGTCGCTCGGTGGGGTAGAGTCCCTGATCGGCCATCCTGCTACAATGACGCATGCTTCCATCCCACGGGAAGAACGCCTCAAGGTCGGGCTCACCGATTCGCTTATCCGCCTGAGTGTCGGCATAGAAGATGTTGACGACCTCGTCGAAGATCTCCGGCAAGCCCTCGATTCGATTAATTAAATCGGCCCAAAGCATCAAAAACAAAGGATTACCCCCCCTCATTAATCCTGCTTTCGTCCGTGTGGCCAGGGCGCGGTCCCAGGCAGAAAAGCCAAACCGCTTGTGCTGTTTTTATTTTTTAAACAAAATGTTTTTTTGATTAAAATTTTTTGTATTTTTGTTGCCATGATGAAAAGTCAAACAAATGGGAAAGTTGGCAGCATTTTTTCAAAGAAACTGGTTTAAGATTGCCCTGGCGGCCCTGTTGATCTATATCACCTTTAAAAAGGAAATCCGGCTGCAAATGAACTTTCACCGCCCAATGGAGCAGCCGACGGAAGCTCCACGGGAAGAAGGGCGCATCCGCGAAAAGTTTACGGATTTTTTATTTGGCCGAAAGGCCGACGATGGACTGCCCGGCGCAGAGCAATTAGACATACAACCTTTTCGAAAGGAAAATTCTTATGTTGATTTCAATACCCTCGCGGCGATTCCCGTATCGATGCGGGAGGCGTTCATACAGCGTTTTGGAGATGTCGCAAAGGCCGAACAGGAAAAATTTGGTATTCCGGCATCTATTGTACTTGGCAACGCCCTTTTAATCGGTAAGGCCGGGGAATCTATGCCCGTGAAACTCGGGCTCAATTTTTTCGGGCTACCTTGTACGGAAGACTGGCAGGGGGAAAAAGGGGAAATCGAAGGTCGCTGCTACCGCTACTACGAATCGGCCTGGATGAGCTTCCGCGACCATAGCCTGTTTATCACGACCGGAAAGTTCTCCAGTCTGCGTACCTTGAAAGGTCAGCCTTATGCAGAATGGGCAGAGGCACTTGAGAAAGCAGGCTTTCAGCCCGTACCGGAGTATGCCATGCAAGTTAAGAAGGTAGTCCGGCAATATGGCCTGGAGCGATGGGACGGGAAATAGGCGCTATTCGGCAGCCGGGTGTTTGCGCTTATAGTAGTGTACCCCTGCCCCATACACCCAACCCGAACGTCCTTCCCTGGTCTGTACTTTGACCCATGGCTCGTTGACCACTGCCTTACCCATGTTGATTTCCTGGGTAAACTCGGTCACTTCGCCAAGGAAATACAACTCGTCAAAGAGTTTCAACTCGGTGATAACCCTGGCATCCAGGGACGGGTCTTTGCGCACCTTCAACCCATTGACCGAGACATATAGCCTGGAAGTTGTCAAAGCCTGTTCGCCCGATGACGAGGTAAGCGGGACCGGGAGCTTCGCGACGCTGTCCTGACGACGCTTTTCTGAAAGCAGGCGCTTGATGCTGTCTTCTTCCATTTGCAACATCAACCTGCGCTCCTCTTTTTGTTTGAAATTTTTTCGCGTGGCAGAACAGCGACCGACAGCCCAGATCGTGAACACCAGGAAAAAAAGACCAGATATAATCACTTCGATACGAGGCAAACTTTTTCTTTCGTCCTCACTCATGGACTTATATTTAGGCGAAATATACAAAAATTAATTGACTTTTTTCCAACCTGGCCCAAAACCTCAGCAGGCTTGTTGCGACAGGTCAGGATGGTGGGAGAATGTGCTGCTTGTCGTCCCCCAAAAGACTTTTTCGGGCATATCATCCAGGCGCTATAACCGAAAAAGTGTAGTATGGGCGGGAAAAGCCTTTATTGCCCGCGATTATTCCGTCGTAACAAGTCTGTTTAGTCATGAACGATCTGGTCTATAAAATAGCGCTCACCCTGGTGCCCAATGTTGGCCCGATTACCGGTAGGCTGCTCCTCAACTATACGGGGACACCGGAGGAGTTGTTCAAAAGTACCAAAAAGGCATTGATGAAAATCCCTGGCATCGGGCCGACGATTGCATCGGCGATTGCCTCGAAAGAAATCCTTGATACTGCAGGGCGCGAGTTGGATATCCTGCTGAAAGAAGGTATTCAGCCGGTATTCTTTACCGACGAGGGCTATCCCTGGCGCTTGCGACATTACCCCGACAGTCCGCTCCTCCTTTTTTTTCAGGGCGCAGGCGAATTAAACCCCGCGCGCTGTATCTCGGTAATCGGTACACGAAAACCAAGTCATTATGGTATTTCTTTCTGCGAAGAATTCCTACAAGGGGTAAGGCACTATTCCCCGACCATCATCAGCGGACTGGCATACGGCATAGATGTCGCAGCACATCGAAAAGCAATGGAACTTGGTCTGCCGACGATTGGGGTCGTTGCGCATGGCCTGGGGCAGATGTATCCTGCTGGACATCGCGCTGTTGCCCGGCGCATGCTCGAATCCGGCGGTCTGCTCAGTGAATATACCTTCCATACTACTGCCGAAAAAGAATATTTTCCGCTCCGCAACCGGATCGTGGCCGGATTATGCGATGGGCTTATTGTGGTCGAAACCGGACCTGAGGGCGGCTCGCTCATCACTGCACAGTTTGCCAATGATTATCATAAAGATGTATTTGCCGTACCCGGAAGGATTAAAGATCCTGTATCCGCAGGGTGCAACCTGCTCATCAAAACCCATCGGGCTAACTTGATCGAAAGCCCAATGGATTTTATACAGGCGATGCGCTGGGACGAACCAGACCGCAAACAAAACGTCCAGCAGACCCTTTTTCCCGTGCTTGAACCTGAAGAACAAAAAATTGTAGATTTGTTGCGATCCCGCAGGGAAACCGGGATTGATGAACTCGCAGCTTCTCTTGATATCGGTCAGGGTGGAATTGCCTCAATTTTACTGGAACTGGAGCTAAAAGGTATAGTTAAATCCCTGCCGGGAAAACGTTTTGCCTTGCTTTAGCACTTCATCATCAGAAGCGGTGTGCATACGGATTGCGGCAGGAAAAAAGGGGTAATCCGATATACTTACTGCGATGGTACGGCACGGTAAGGAAAATGTGTTATTTTTCGTCCGTGCTTAAAGCTATGACCTGGCTACGCAGCTAAGCAGGGGTAATACGGATGTAAAAAGGCCATTTTTGCCCCTGTGCCCCGCGGCAACAAGCCCGATGTACTGCGGATTTATTTATGCAGACACATTCTTAAGAAATGGTGCGATCTGTTTTTTTTCAGGTACTTATACTTTGCCTTGCCCCTGCGATCGCGCGGGGGCAACAGGACGGGGCTTTTTCCAGGCGGACGGCCAATGCTTCGGTGCCAAAAAACATCATTCTTGTCCTGGCTGAAGGCCTCGGGCTAACCCAGATCTCTGCCGGTATTTATGACAATGGCAATTCACATAATTTAGAACGTTTCCCCTACACCGGTTTACAAAAAGCAAAGGCTTCTGATGCGCTGGTCGCCGATGCGGGTGCTGCCGCTACGGCTATTTCCTGTGGGGTGGCAACAAGCCAGAACCTGATTGGGCTCAACCAGCAGAAAAAGAGCGTTCAAAATATTTTTGAAATTGGCAAAGCCAGGGGATTTTCCACTGGTATTATTTCCACAGGTCTTTTATCCGATCCTGCCCCTGCGGCATTTGTGGCGCACAGGGCATTGAAAGCCGGGGACGAAGCAATTGCAGAAGCCTACCTTCAGGGTCATGTGGACTTCTTCGTCGGTGGTGGGCGGCAATCTTTTTCCATTCGCACAAGCGACCAGCGGGACCTGGCCGAAGAACTTAAGGCCAGGGGGTTTGTCACCACTCAGTACCATCCCGATTCGATTTCGGTTACCACCTTCGATTTCAAGAGGAATTTTGCGGCCTTCTTTGATTCGGTGGGTCCTTTGGACGGAGGTGCGACTTATATTTTACCTGCTATCCGCCTCGGGATGGTATATTTAAAAAATCACAGTAAAAAGAACGGTTTTGTCCTGGTAATCCATTATCACCGGATTCTGGAAAGCAGCCGGTTAACCCAGCCGGAGAATTTACTTTCCGATATGAAAGCATTTGGGCAGGTGATTGGAGCGGTGCTGGACTTTGCAGCAGGTGACGGGGAGACCCTGGTGGTTGCGACCGGTACGCCGGAGAATGGGGGGATAGCCATACAGCCAGGCTCTCAGATGGGGGAAATGACCTTTAAATACGGCAGTACAGGGCCTACGGGCGCATTGGTACCGGTATTTGCCTACGGTCCGGGCGCCCCGCTTTTCATGGGGGTTTATGAGAACACCGCGGTGCATAAAAAGGTATTACAGGCGCTGGGCTGGCGTTAGGGGTTCCTACAAGTGTCGCTCCGCGTGATAAGAGGAGCGCACCAGGGGGCCACTTTCCACAAATTTGAACCCTTTTTCCAGGCCTACTGCTTTGTATTCTGCGAATTGATCGGGATGAACAAACTCCACCACTTCCAGGTGCATTTTAGTCGGCTGCAGGTACTGGCCGATGGTCAATACATCACAGCCGTGGGACAGCAAGTCGTCCATGGTCTGGAATACCTCATCCCTGGTCTCTCCGAGTCCTACCATAACACCTGATTTCGTGCGCATACCAACGTCTTTAGTCCGGCGGATTTGTTCGAGGCTGCGCTGATATTTGGCCTGTGGGCGTACCTTTCGGTAGAGGCGTTCTACGGTCTCCATATTATGGGATACCACTTCCTGCCCGGCGCTGATCATACGTTCGAGCGCCCACCATGCGGCCTTCACATCTGGGATTAAGGTCTCTATTGTAGTTTGCGGAGACGATGTTTTGACGGCGCGGACAGTCTGGTACCAGATTTGGGCACCGCGGTCGGCGAGTTCGTCGCGATTCACAGAAGTGATGACTGCATGTCTGACCTGCATCAGGAACACTGCTTCTGCAACGCGGCGAGGCTCATCTTCGTCATATTCGTTGGGGCGTCCTGTCTTGACCGCACAGAAAGAGCAAGACCGGGTGCAGGTATTTCCCAGGATCATAAAGGTCGCCGTACCTGCCCCCCAACATTCCCCCATATTGGGGCAGTTGCCGCTTTGGCAGATTGTGTGCAGGTTGAATTCATCCACCAAAGAACGCACCCTGCGGTAGTTTTCGCCAATTGGGAGCTTCACCCTTAGCCACTCGGGTTTGCGCTGCGCGGAAGGTTGTGCCGGTGAAATCGGTAGTTCGTGCATTTCGAGAAGTTGATTAGTTCAGGAACGCTTCCCAAGCTGCAAAGTTAAGAAAAGATTGATGAAGACATTTTGGTTTTTAAAATTGGGCACGAGGGTACTTTCTGCCATAATGGGCACTTGCTGGAAAAAGAAATCCACCATAACCCCTGCTTCCAGTGCTTTGATAAACTCATCGAGGATTCCCCAGTCTGCGTGGGCAGAGAATTTGGCATGGACCCCTGGCCGAAAGCCCAACGCTCCGATACCTTGAAAAAAATTATCTGCTCCGAAGATTTTATCCACACTCAGAAAACGGGTTTCATTTTCTGCTGAGAAGCGCTCGCTACGAAAATTGGGCTGATTGAAATTTGCGGGTTCTGTGCGCAGCATCAGGTAATAAGGTTTGAGCACGCCGATTGTTGGGCCTGCTTCATAGGAAACTGCGATTGCGACCCCTTTCCTACGTGCCTTTTCAGAAAGGTAGCGTTTTTCCCCGATCCCTCCCCGAAGGGCAAATAAGTTATTCTGTTTGCCAAAAATATAGCCCCTGAGACCTGTTCCTGCGCCAAAGGGGAGGTTTTGGTTTTGCTTAACTTCCTGGGGATGCTTCAACTCCCCGATCCCAAAATACCTCAGGGAGGTTTTGTTATAGCTCCGGATTTTTCCGAGGTTTATACCCACGGCAGCCCCGCCGGTATGTACCCGGAAATCTGTGGTGAACTCTTTTTCATAGATAATCTCCCGCCGTTGGTCATAGTTGTTCTGGCCGAGGATCAGCGTGCGTTGGGAAAGCCCGGTGAAGGAAATTCCTAAACAAAAAAGGGGAATCAGGACGGTACATTTTCCCATACAGCATTGATTTTCTTTTAATTTAATTTCAACGCAATTTTTACCCGCTTTGTTTAAGGGTAATTTATGCCCTGCCCCCTGGTTTTATATGGCCCGTATTGTATCGGAGAGGCCGTCTCAAAAGTATTTTACTGCGCAAGCCGCCTTTTGCGGCAGTAGCACCCCCCGAATCTTTTGAGATGCACTTATTCGGCATATTACTGCGTGCTGCATGCCAGATAATGCCCTTAACGCTGCCGCTAATGCCCCTCCACCTTAGCTGGCCTTTCACCCGGAAGGAGATCCCCATTAATACCAAAAACCACAGGCCTGGCATCCAGCAGTTTGAAGGCAAACTCCAGAAGCAGGTTCTTGACCTGGCCGTAATCTTCGCCAGAGATACGCACGTCGGTTAGGGAAGGTAAATGCTGTGCATAATGCACGTGGTTCTTGGCCATATCGAGCAGCGTACTCGCCAGGGATTTAGGATAAGCAAAATCTGGGTTGACCTCACGGATAATTTCTGCTATTCTCAGGCTGAGCGCTTTATAGGTTAGAAAAAAACCCTGCTTATTTTCTTCGTCCACCTGCTTGGTATAATAGGATTTAGTGGACTCCGCCACCACAATACGGTGCAGGATATCCTCGTCAACGAAGTCTATGGCTTCCTGGCGCATCGCCGAGTCCACAATCGTCATGATGGCCACCTGGAGTTTTTTCCGGGGATCCTCGATATTGGTCGTGTTGATCTCGAGCAGGTATTTCATCCACTCCCAGTACCAACACAGCAGATACACCAGCAAAAGGTGCTTATTTTCGAAATACCGATATATAGATGCTTCTGCAGAACCGATTTTCTCCGCCAGCTTCTTGAAGGTGAAATTTTCGATACCGATTTCATCAATCAGATAAATACTGTGCTGGATAATCGTACGGCCGAGTTTAGTGTCCTGCGGGTCCCGAAGAAAAAGGTTTTTGTTGAGCTGAATGTGGATATTGATACCCATTGCTGCCCTTTTTAAGTAAATAGTTATTTAATAGTTGGTGCCTTGTTGCCAATTTTCCTCACCACATTATACAAACGAACGGATTGCCGGAGCTTTAGCCCTTAAACCTTGACTGCTATGAATGCGGTGAGCGGGCATTCCCCGGAATGAGGCCGTTCATCGAAATTGGTTTATCACAAGATACAAAAAAGTTTTTTAGGTATCCTGTCCTCATCTGATCGAAAATGATAGTAACGCTATCAATAATTTTTTAAACTCAATGGAAACAAAAAAGTTCTCCATAATGAATCATGGCAAGGTCGAATTTTGGCAGATTTTTTCAAGTACGCTTATTCGCCGAACGTTATCCCGCAACAAATCTGTCAAATTACCGGTATTTTAAAGATTAATCGCAGTAGCCAACTTAATTCGCCTTAATTTTGCACCCTGAAAAAAACGTACATGCTTACAGAATTGGCAAAAAGGAGGACTTTTGGCATCATCAGCCATCCTGATGCGGGAAAAACTACCCTTACGGAGAAACTACTACTTTTTGGCGGAGCCATCCAGACCGCAGGGGCGGTGAAGTCGAATAAAATAAAAAAAAGCGCCACTTCGGATTTTATGGAAATCGAAAGGCAACGGGGGATTTCCGTAGCCACCTCGGTGATGGCGTTCGATTACCGCAACCTGAAAATCAATATCCTCGACACCCCCGGCCACGAGGATTTTGCAGAAGACACTTATCGCACCCTGACTGCTGTGGACAGCGTCATCGTTGTCATTGATGTGGCAAAAGGGGTAGAAACGCAGACGGAAAAGCTGGTCCGCGTCTGTCGGATGCGCAATACCCCGGTCATTGTTTTTATCAATAAACTCGACCGGGAAGGTAAGGATGCTGTTGATTTGCTCGACGAGGTAGAGCAAAAACTTGGGCTCCGTGTAACCCCGCTGAGTTGGCCCATCGGGATTGGCCAGCGCTTTAAAGGGGTGTACAGCCTCTACGAGAAAAAACTGGTACTTTTCAAGCCACACGGAAAACAGGAAGAAGAAGAAAAAATTGAAATCACAGAAATAGACAGCCCGTTGCTCGACCAGCAGGTAGGAAGGGAGGACGCCCAGACCCTCCGCGAGGAGCTGGAAATCGTTCAGACCGTTTATCCCCCTTTCAACCGTCCAGATTATCTTTCCGGGGCCCTTTCCCCGGTTTTTTTCGGAAGTGCGGTAAACAACTTCGGCGTCCGGGAACTCCTCGATTGTTTTGTTGAAATCGCCCCGCCGCCGCTGCCCCGCAATACCGAAGAGCGCCTCGTCCTCCCGGAAGAAACACATTTTTCCGGGTTTATATTCAAAATACATGCCAATATGGACCCCAACCACCGCGACCGGATCGCTTTTCTGCGGGTATGCTCGGGGAAGTTCCAACGCAATACGAACTACCTGCACGTACGTCAGGGCCGAAAGTTGAAATTTTCCAATCCGACTTCTTTTATGGCAGATAAGAAAACGGTGATTGACGAGGCTTTCCCGGGAGATGTCATCGGCCTTTACGACTCGGGGAATTTCAAAATCGGCGATAGCGTCACGGACGGGGAAGCCCTTCATTTCAAAGGTATCCCAAGTTTCTCCCCGGAATTATTCCGCTATGTGAACAATGCGGACCCGCTCAAGTCCAAGCAGTTGGCCAAAGGCCTCGAACAGCTCATGGATGAAGGGGTTGCACAACTTTTCACCCGCGAGGTGGACGGCAGGCGCATCATCGGCACTGTCGGCAACCTTCAATTTGACGTGATCCAATACCGTTTGCAGCACGAATACGGTGCTTCCGTAACCTACGAGCCGGTCGCGCTCCACAAAGCCTGCTGGATCGGCGCAAAAAACGAGGCCGACCTCAAAGAGTTCATCGCCCGGCGAAGGAAAGATATAGCGCACGATAAAGATGGGAAAACGGTATTCCTGGCCGAATCCGCATGGGCGCTGAAAATGGCCCAGGAAAATTTTCCAAAAATCAGCTTTCACTTTACCAGCGAAGCCTGATCTCCCGCTTAACGCACTTTTCTGCCTTTCCACTCGTACGATAAAAAAAGATTGGAAGCAAGGCCGATGCCTGCAATGTACAGGATATGTAAAGCCTGCGCAGGCCAAAAAACCCTCATCAGGGCAGCCTGTCCGAAATATACCGCTGCCGTTTTGAGCATACGGTAGTCGGAAAATGACTTCAAAGTCAATTGTATCAGAAACAAAGGCACAAAAAGGTAAGGGGCAGCCAGCATAGCCGGAATACTCAGCAGAATACCCCAGGAATGAAAAAAAACAATAGCCAACGCAAAGGTGATCCTCCAGTCCCGATATGCCCTGGACTTTGTCCCCCATCGCAAACGCTGCCATATAAATGCCCTTAGCGTTGCATGTGCACGGGTAATTACGGCTTGCGGCGTCTTGAGGAAACCCACTGGAAATTTCTCCATTATCTTGTGCAACAAAAAAAGATCGTCCCCGGAGGCCCTGTGCAGGTTATCCGTGTAACCACCAACGGCTTCAAAGGCTTTTTTGGAAAAACCAAACGATGCTCCGTTCGCCAGATGGGTAAGGTGCGCATGAAAACCCGCACCGGTGATGAGCATCATACCCAGGAAATCGAGTGCCTGGAAACACTGGAACAATCTTTTTTCTCCTTTAAAAACGACCGGGCCTGCAACGCAATGCCATCCTTTCACTTCAAAAGCATAGGCCATATCGCGCATCCAACTGACAGGAACGGCACAATCCGCATCTGTTGTTAGGATATAATCGCCCAGGGCATGTCCGATCCCCCAATCCAGGGCCATTTTCTTTGAAGTACGCAACGTACCATTTGCCCTTCGCGGCGCATCCTTCAGCTCAAGGACGCGAACCCCCCTACCCTCAAACTCCTTCGCTACTGCCGGCGTACCATCTTCCGAATGGTCGTCCACGATAATCACCTCTGATAACCCCTGCGGATACCCCTGCCTGGATAGGTGCTCCAGGCATTCCGCCAGGCCATGGGATTCATTTCGGGCAGCGACGATCACCGACAGGCGCACGCCCGGCACATAATCGCCGGGGACTTCAAATTCAGGCATCGCAAGCCAGTGCCGGCGGTAACCGGCAAGTAGCCACGCATAAAGTAAGGTAAAAAGAACCAGCGCGGCTATTCCCCCAGTCAACATCGCCTGCTTTTAAGGTTATTCCACGAAATTGCCGGAATCCCTATCGGAAAGTTGCTTGCCGGGCGGGATAGGCCGGCTCTCTAATTCCTCATAATCAGCAAGCTCCCCCTCTTCTCCACGGCGCATCTCCCGCTCATAAGTACTCAACCGCCTCCTGATCAAAATCTGGCCAAGCAAAAAAACAGCTACCAAAGGGTATGCAAGGAGGTTCAACCCAAGGACTAAAATACCTTCAACAGGACGCTGCTTTATCCGACGGCCTAAAGTGCCGAGATACCCCATCACCGCTTTATAATCTAAAACCACCGCGACCAGTAACAATACCGGGCCGATAAAGTATAACAAGCGTAGCATCAACCCAAAAAACAGAAAAATCCCGACGATGAATAATGCCAGGAACAGTAGGACAAGTATTGTCCCAAAAGGGGATAACCCCCTGCCGCTCATCCGAACAATCATTTTTAATGCTTTTGTTTATGGGATTTTACAAAGCCCCTTTTCAAAAAATACAACAATAAATATCGGTGTAATCAAGGACATAAAGCCAACGCCATATACTAACACAACCCCCCGCAATGGTAAATAGTTGAAAAATCTCATCAAATGACCGTAGATATCACTATTTTTGCAAAAAAATAAAGATGAAACAACTAAATAAACTGGGGTTGACGACGGGGTTGGCACTTATTCTGCTTCCTCTGTGGATGCAAGGCCAGGCCACGGTATCTCTGCGCTGCGAAATGAGCGGATGCCCGGGCGGCCTTTCACTATATACTTTTGATGGGTTCTCCTTCCGCCAGATTGAGCGGATCGCCCCATTACCGGAAGGCCAGGTGTATGAGTTCAAAGTGCCGGCAGGTGAGGCACGGTTCTATTATGTCGGGCAAATGGCAGAACAAGCCCGGCCAGTTATCCTGGGCGGGGAAAAAGCTGTCGTACTCAAAGGGAATTGTGCCCAGATGCGGAACGCTGAAATCAGCGGATCCGCGATCAATCTGGACTATTTGACCTTACAGCAAAAAATCGAAGTCCTCTCCAACCGTTCCGGACAACTCATGCGCTCCTTTGCCTACTCCCAGGATGAATCTCAACGTACTGGTTTTCAAGAACAAATGAAAACGCTGGATACCGAAAAACTCGCCCTGCTCGACTCGTTAAAAAAGGTAAATCCATTCCTGGCCCGTATCGCCGCCCTTAGCACCTATCTGTCTTTCCCCAATAACAATAAAGACAAATATCCTTCCGAAGTAGAATATTTTGCCAATGAATTTTTCAACTTCGCCGATTTTTCCGATAAAGGATACAATAACCTGCCATGGCTGTACGAAGCTTTCAATAGCTATACCCAGACGCTGTCCAGTGTCAACCTGAGCAAGGAAGCAATGAACAACCTGCTCACCACCGTGCTGTCCAGGTTCCCGGATGGGAGCTCGGCACAGGAAATAGCTTACGCAGGGGTCATCAATGGCTTACAGGAGCGGAAACACGAGTCTTATGCCGATATCGCGCAAGCGTATATCCAAAAATTCAGCACCAAAAACCCCGAAGCAGTGGCCGCAATAAAGTCGGGCCTGGACAAAGCGATGCGCCTTATGGTGGGGTCTGTAGCCCCGGATTTCGGCCAGGAAACACCAGATGGCAAAATCCTCAAACTTAGCGACCTGCGCGGGAAGTATGTCCTGATTGATTTTTGGGCAAGCTGGTGCGGCCCTTGCCGGCGCGAAAACCCAAATGTGGTGCGGATGTACGAGCGATTCAAAGAAAAAGGCTTCGAAATACTGGGCGTTAGCCTGGACCAAAACAGGGATTCCTGGCTAAATGCTATTGCCGGCGATGGGCTGAAATGGCCACAAGTCAGCGACCTGAAGGGGTGGGCAAATGCCGTTGCCAAAAACTATGAAGTAAATTCTATTCCGAAAACAATCCTCATAGACCCTAAAGGAGTTATCATAGCAAAAGATTTACGTGGCTCATCCCTCGAAAACATGCTCTCGCAAATCTTTAAATAGATAATCCTTCGCCCCTGGCAGGCGCTTTCTTGAATGGGGTGTTTATAAAGCCTCCGGCATATCCTTTGGCGGCTTGTGCCGCCAAAGGATATTTTTTTTAAGCGGCTGTCTCACAAGTCCTGTAAGAAAATTTTATGGGGTTGTGTGAAAAGTATTCCGCCGCCTACGCCGCCAAATGACGGCCTCCGGCCTTTTTATACACCCCCCATACGCACAACCCCATACTTAATATGACAGCGTCATTAAAAAACAGCTGGCAAAACGATACTTTCCATGAAATACTGCTTTCTGCTGGCCCTCCTCCTGCCCGCAAAGGCCTTCGCCCAAATAAATCCAACACCTTTTCCGGTACGCATCCTGGATGCTTCTCAAATCTTTGCCAGTTACCGCTGGCAACTCGATATCCGCTCCCGCGATGCCGTCATCGAAACACTTGGGGACTCCCTCTGGTCGGTGATTGCCGAAAAAACACAGGAAAACGAATGGCCGGAAGGATTCCGAAGACTTGAAGACCGGGAAGAAAACCGGGCTTATTTCTGTGACCTGAAAGCGGAGTACCTGCTCGCGCTCTCTTTGGAAAAAGTCCTGCTCCGCATCCCTGCATCGGAGAACCGCGACCTCCCCCCCTCAATGCAAAGCCGCTGGGACTGGTATATGGTCATCCGGGAGAAAGCTGTGGAGCCAATTGAAAAATCCCCTCAGTTCCCACTCACCCTCGAAACCCAGATCCCCTTTCTGGTCGAAGATTTTCTGAGTGGGTATGCCAAAAGTATGGAACCTGAAGATCCAAGCCCTACAATCTCTCTGGATGGGCAGATGGTCAAAGCCCGGTTTTTACTTGAAGGGGCACGCTCATCGGTTTTCATCCGCTCCCCGGAAGGAAAGCGGGTGTCTTTCACCTCAAATTTTCAGCCATTCCTATCCAGGGAAGAGGCAGCATTTCAGTATCAGGATATCCTGCAGCGCATGGGCAGAATCTTTTTCAAATCTTGCACAATGGCAAGACAGAAAGAACGGGTTCAAAATGATGGCAGCCGGATTACGGTATTCACTACATTTGACTACTCCGGTGATATGGACCCCCGGTGCAGGGGCCTGAGCATTGAAATCCGTTTATCCCCTTCGTATTCCCAGACAGGTAAGGGGCCAGTATGGTCGGTACAGTTATCTGTCAGCAACTGATCAGGAGGAGATTATGATATTACTGCCTACGGCAGAGCATATTACGTTGAGGCTGTCCAATAGATGTGAGACGATGTGAAACGTATTTTGGCTCCTGCTGTGGCGAAAGGGCGTTCATTCCAAATATTACTTTGGCTATGCCCGTTCCCTTTGGTGCAAAAGTGCCTT
>JBEIGB010000060.1:0-23290 GCA_040382095.1 Lewinellaceae bacterium | reverse complement strand
GCCAGAGCAGGTATTCGTAACGGTCAACCTGATAAAGTAAGATGACAGATCGTTTACCGGCATGGGAACGCCACCAATTAAGAAGCCGTTCTGGCAATTTCCGCTTACCCTTACACTGCCGTCCAACGTCCAGCTGAACTGCCCCGTTGGCCGTTTAAACTGATCCAGGATGGCTGAGCGCCGCAGCACCTGAATATCATAACACCAATCGTTTTCCTCTTCTACTGTAAAATGCCTGCGATCAAACTGGAATGACCCGGTACAATCCATTGGCCCTGTGGAGAATTCCAGAAAATCCCCCGCATCGTAGTTGAGTACGAGATTATCCGCCAAGGGGTTGATCGAGACGCTATCCGGGTAGCCCGTACCCCTGAAACCGTCTTTATCTGAATCGAGCGTCCTGACGACCGGTGCCGTCTCATCGCCCACTACGATGAATTGCTGCCACTTAAATTCCCGGTTTGACCAGACCCGTGGCAAGGAATAGCAGGAGCTATCCGGGTGTGACACCCGCAGATAGTCGGGATATGGGCTTACGGCGCCGTAGCACCAGTCCATAATCGCCCAGCTGCGGACGATCTTCCGTCCACACTGCCCAGTCTGGAAGTCGTGCTTGTCCGTATATCTCACCGCAAACCCACAGATATCTCTATCGAAAAGATAAACCCGCCGGCCTGCACCATTCAGGTAATACGGTACAGATTCTGCGAGGCCGTACCTAACCACCAGATCGGTTGGGGACAAGACGGTATCGGTCCTGGCCAGGTGTGACGGGACTTCGATTTTACAATCCGGGAGGACGATTACCGGCCTGCGGAAATATATAAGCTGTTTGCAGTTGCTGGAGTTTCCGGCCAGGTCCCTGAAATAGAAGGTACGCTCGATTACAGCAGTAGCTGTGGTTTGCCCGGCACAATCCGTTGAAGGAATCAAAAAATCGCTAACCCTTTCCAGGAACACCTCCGTACAATTATCGAGCGCAAAAGCCCTCCCTGTAAAGTAGGCGTAGGAAGTGTCGCTCCAGGAACGGGAAACGTTCAGGACGCTGTCCACGTCCGTACAGGCGAATACAAACGCCCCCCCAACCTTTTTATCGGTATTTGCCGGACAGGTCACTACCGGGGCAGTCTTGTCCTCAAAGGTCAAGTCGCCCCATATCGGACGGCAGTTGTTGGCCACGCTCAGGACTTCATACGTCAGGTGGCGGCCAAGGTAAGCCCGGACATCAAACGGGCCGGAATCATCAGAAGTCCATACCGTCCTTTGAGTATGTTTATCCGTAATAATTACCGCATAGTAGCTTCCTTCAGGGTATTTATCAAATCCGCAGGCCGGGATGAAATTCGGCAACAAAATATCGGCGTTGACGATGGCCTGGCAACTGGCATCGAGGGTGATATTGACATTGCGCACACCACCGTTCCACTTCGTAAGGTTCCAGCAATCATCATTCTGGACGATTTTATCGTTTTCGTCCACATACTTATCTACGGCAGTACTGCTGTAATTCCTGTCGGAAACCGCCCCTTCGAAAGCGATCATATCGCTACCGACCATCGGGTCGTCAATTTCGTCGCTCGAATCCCTGACGACGATAGGGACTCCAAAGCCCGGACTTCTGGGGAACTGGTTAATGAGCGGTATTTTTATACGCCCGGCTCCCCCATTTTCATACCGGAACCCAACGGCGCGCGCAGTTGCGACAGCTTGTGACATCCAGGGATAAGCACTGGTACCGGTGGGATTCACTTCAAATTCTATACGGATATAGACCACCGAATCCCCCGGCAGATAAAATCCGGCCGATTCTGTGGCTGGTAGAAGCAGGCGTATATCAGTTTCGCCGTTGTAGTTTGGATTGGGCACCAGCGCAGCTTTTGCTCCGGCCATGGATTTTTTGTATTTTCCACGGGCAGGCCCCAGGATATATGCGCTATCGGCGATGCTTACTTTGGGCCTGGAAGCTGCATAAAAAGCATTTCCATAAGCTGTCCTTAAGTTGAGCAGCCCCTGCAAGCTGTCCAGCGGCACCTCAGTTGGGTTTTTGATACCCAGGTGCATGATGACGTTGAAGTTACCACAAATATTACTGCTGGGAAAATATACGCCAACGATATCGAGGTTAGCCTCGACATTGGGTTCGTCCACCCAGCCAAAATCAATAGTTTTGTTCCAAAGGCTATCGGCGAACAGCGGAGCGGCAGTATCACTGGCATCCTGCTGCCCGTTCTCGCCCAGTGGCTGCCCCCCGGCGCTTACCTCCGGGTTGCGGGGGTTTCTGTCAGCAAGGGTAAATACCGCCCCCGGCCCGGCATCGCTGTCGGTGGAATCCGTTGTCACGGGATTATTCTTAAGGGTCAGTACCCTGTGCCGGGGCCAGAAGTTTACAAATGCGGTACTGTCTGCCTGAAGGTATTTACGCGGGATCAGATGATAATTGCCGGGGATCAGGCCGCTAAAGCTATACAACCCCAGGCTGCTGGTGCGTACAATCGTTGCCGGCGTATAGTTACCTGTTGGGGGTGCAAGGGTGAGGTTGTACTGAATATCCGTCACCGTGCCAGCGCTTGCCATTGCCGCATCCTGGTACCCCACGGCATCAAGGGTACCCGTCGAAGGATCCAAACCACCCCAGATCAGGACCAGGTGCAGGGTATCTACGCCATATTCGTCGCGGTAAGTATTGTAAAGCGCCGTCAGCGGATCGTCCTGATTGCCGTTGACGTTGTGGTCGTACCAGGCCAGGTTGCCAATTTTGGCCAGAGGGATCGCATAGTCCTCAACCTCCCCTCTCGGATACGGCGTCGCCCCTGTCACCACTCCGGCCACGACATGCGGTGCCGCAGTCTGGTGAAAGGCGTTGTTATCCGCCGCGAGGTTACCCTCCCAGCTCAGCCGGAAGCGCATGAACGCGACACCATTAAGATAAGTGGCCGTACCGGGTACCTGGAAAGCCAGTACCCGCGTCAGATTCGAACCCCCGGGAAGCGAAGGGTTGTCGGTATCGGCAATATCCGTCATTGCACCCAGGCCTGTGCCCAGATGCGTGAATGTAATTTTTTCGCCCGCATCATAGAGGTCGCCATCCCCGTTGAAATCAATAAAGGTGTTGAGGAAAGCAGGAACGTCGGCATAGCCGCCAGCAAGGACGGTATCCTGGGAAGTATAAGCAACCTGGATATAGGCAATTTCGTTCGGGATCAGGGGGGTTAAAAGACGGATTCCCGTTTCATCATCGGATGCTGTGCCTTTTACAAAAGCCCCGGCATCGTCATCATCGCCACCGCCTGCACTTCCTGCGTCCACATCCGGCCTGCCGTCGAGCTCGCCGTCCACCCCTTGCCCAAGATAGAGCCGCGGCTGAATTGCATGTCGTGGGCCAAATTCAATGGGCAGCGTCGGCAGCCAGTCGCGTTTGACGGGGTAATTATAAGGAGCCCCCAAAGTGGCATCCGGCAGGTCTCCATAGTCAAAGGATACATACCCGAAATCAAAAGTCTCGTCCAGTTGGTTGTCCGGCCAGATATTATCCAAATTATTGACCCCTCCGGTCACAAAGCGCAGGGTGGTCGAGTCTGCCCGACCTGCCGGGTGCGCCTCTCCCGTACACTGCCCCATAGGATTGCCGAGACTAAAGGTCACCGTGGTAATGCGGTCATCAATATTATCGTCGTTGCCATCGCTGTTATTGCGCACACAGTTGGACAGTGCACCGGAGGCGATGGCCATAGAATCCATTACCGGCGTCAACCCGGCAGGATCGGAAATCGTGAACGTATAGGTTGGCGTAGCATTGCCGGAGGGATCATTGGCTCCCAGCAGGCCATAGAAATAGTAGGTCCCGTTGGCATCGGTAGTATCCCGATAAGTCTTTTCAAATTCATCCCCGTCCAGTGCCGTCGTTGCACCATGGAAATCCAGGCGCACCGGAACACCGGCAATCACAGGTTCGTTGAGGTCTTGTTTGCCATTGTAGTTGCGGTCTTCCCAGACGAGGTTACCGAGTTGAACCAACTTCATGAAGTAGTCCTCCACCTCTCCATAAGGTACAATCCCATCGGGGAAATTAATATTAGCAGGAAGGATGCCCGTAGGGGCCATATTCGGTTCCAGTCCGATCCGGAAGCGGGTCAGGAAGTTGCCGTCAAAGTACTGGGCATTTGACGGCACATTAAACGCCAGACGCAGCGGGCTTTGCACCAGTTTCTGGCTCATCTCCAGTTTCAGGGCACGCGTATTGGGCTCAAGTGGTGCGGCAGCACCGTTGAGTTTTGTGAAAACGATATGCTCGTTGGCATCAAACCCAAGCGCAGGGTTTCCGTTGACGTAAAAGTCTCCGTCGCCATTCCAGTCGAAAAAGGCCTGCAGATAAGCATCCGGGCCATTATCGTTGACCTTTGCCCAGAAGTCGAGGGTGATGATTGCCTCGTGGCCAGGGACGAGCGGCGTGACAAAACGCACCCCATTGTCGTCGTCGGTACAAGTATTCGCGGGTTTGTCGCTATCCCACGCGCTATTGTTTGGGTCATCACCCCGTCCATCGGCAGAAGCAAATTCCTGACCGGCATCGTCGTCTGGCTGGCCTTCGGGTTCTGCATCCGAGCAAGTACCCATATAGAGGTCAGGTGTGACGATATGTTTAGGCCCTTCTGCCGGATTACCTACCTGCCGGGTTGCCGTCGGGAAAAGTCCGCCAAGGTTGACGCCGATCCCTACGCTGTCTTCCAGGGTAATATATGAAGTATCCAGGTCGCCGAAATCGAAAGCAATATAGCCAAAATCTATACGCTGCTCGACACGGGCATCCGGGTATAAGCCCACTTCATTGGGGTCAGGCAGCAGCGGATTGCCCTGGTCGAGGATACCCTCCTCATCCGTTCCGATTTGCCCGGTCAAAAAAGTGACCACCTGGCTCCGTGTATGTCGGATTTGCGCGGGGTTATTGAAAGATGCCGACCAGGGAAGATAAGCCATGGCCCCGTCGCTGTCCATATCCTCATCTGAAACATGCTTGATATAGTTGGCCCGCGTTGGGGTAAGGCCGGAAGGATCAAGCGCATAAAACTGGTATTTTCCCTCGACCAGCCCGCTGAACAGGTATTTACCCACTGCATCTGTCGTGGTGACGAAGAGCGTATCTTTGACCAGATCGCCTGCCGTCCCGGATGGGGCCGTTGGTATTGCCAGGGGGTCAAGTGGGATTGTTGGATCCATTTCATCAAAAGTCCCATCGGTCCGAATCCCGGCAAAGCGCATGATGACCGTCGCGCCGGCTATTCCCAGGTTGATTTCCGATGCGTCCTGCAGGCCGTTATGGTTGCGGTCTTCCCAAACCAGATTGCCCGCGCTGAACACGTTGACCATATAGTCTTCTACCTCCCCATCTGCGGCAAAACCCGTTGCATTTTGTGCCGCATTATCCGTACTGATGCGGAAACGGAAGTACACCGCCCCGCTATTACCGATGCCGGTAGAAGGTACGGTGAACGTATAATTCTGGAAAATAGTACTCATTGCAGCTACCTGTGGGACCGTTCCGAACACCAGGGGATCCAGTACCCCATTGCCATCGAAATCGGCAAACCCGTAAATAGTGGCAGGCGCCCCAAGGTTATTGACTGCCCGGAAACGGACTATTGCCTGGGTGCCGGGGATCAGCGGGGTCAGGAACTGGACGCCGCTTTCATCGCTGCCGTCCCCGTTGGCCATTGCCCCTGGAATCCCATCGGGTTCTGTATCTACCGTATCCAGCGGGGTATTGCCCAGAAAATAAACATTGGGGCCGATGGGCATCACCGCATGGCGTGCCCCGTTGTGTTTGAATGTAGTCGGATACCTGCCGTTATCCCCGTTATCAGGTAAATCGCCGTAATCCAGGCCTTTTATCGTAATGACTGCGGTATCACGAACCAGGTTCCCGCAGACATCGGTCGCGGTAAATACGACCTGTACGAATCCGCCCAGGCACTGCCTGTTGGCCATGTCGAAATTGAAATTATTAGTCCAGGCGAATGCCCCGCAGACATCGCTGGCTACTGCCCGGCCATTATTCGTCAGCCAGTCCATAAACTGGTTGGAGTAAATGGAGCCATTGGTGCAAACCACCATCGTATCCTGGGCAAGCTGCGAGATGATTGGTGCCTGCGTATCCTGGATGATGAAGCTCGCCGTATCTGTGGCCATATTCCCACAGGTGTCGCGTACGGTGAATGAATACAAATATCTGGCCGTATTGCCACAGCGGTTATCTTCCCACTGCAGGTTGTGGCTCCAGACAAGCAGGGTGCTGTCAGCTGTACAACCGTTCACATCCCGGGCACGGGCGCCCCCACGGTCTGCAAGCCATGTAGCGAGAGCCGCAGTATTTCCGCTGCCGTCACACTCGACTACGAGGGCAGCCGGGCGTGTTGCAAAAACCGGCTTTGTGGTATCTTCTTTCCATACAAACGTCTGGACAAATGAAGTCAAATTCCCCCAGTAATCCTCCACAGTATAGGTACGCGTTACCGTGCGTATCGCATCATCGGGGCAGACGGAGTGGCCATTATCCACATCCGAAGAAGTCACCGTATATAAGGTAATTGCCCCGGTCGTCATGCAACTGTCCGTTACCGATATCCCCTGTGCATTAAGGCCTGCCACACTGGTAGCTGCTGCAACCGGAGTCGCCCCGCATTCCAGCATAAACATCTGGGGGCCGGACACCCGGGCGGGCGGATCAACGACCTGGATCAGTGCGCTGAAGACGTTGGTACATCCGGTATTGGCGATCAAAGTATAAGTAACAGCAAAAATACCGACCGAGTCCACGCGAAAAGCCCCACCAGTCCCGAGGCCGTTATCGGTTACAAAAAGGCCGGAAAAAACCCCTCCATTATTGACGGGGGTAAGCGTCACCGTTGAATCCCTGCACACGACCGCAGGATTGGGAGATGTAGAGAACGCAGCGCTCAGGCCGGAAGCACTTGCTACCTGAATCGTTATAGAAACTGTTTTCAGGCAACCAGGGCTGCTTGTACCCTGGGCGGCAGGAGCCTCATAATGATAATAGACCGTCACATTCCCCGGCCCGGGAAAATCCGCGGCAAGTGGGTTGACCTGCCCTGTACTGCCGTTGAGCCAACTGACCCCTTCCGGAGTAGATGGATCACTATCCGTATCGAAGCGGTTGGTAGTAGCCACCTGGTTGGTTGAAGGATCAACCCCCTGGACCTGGATCTGAAAAGTGCCGCTGTTGGAACAAATATTGACTGGTGCCAGCAGGGTTACGGAGGGATAGAAGCAGGTATTCGACAAGCTCAGGAAAATATTGCCGGGGGTCCCCGCAGCAAAAGGCCCTTCTATAGTTATGGAATACCCCTGTGCGTCCACATGCTCAAAAGGGATGCGATAATGCCCCGTAACGGCATCATAAGACAAGGCTGTACCTGTAACAACAGGCAAACCCGATGGGCCGGGCGCTGCAGTCAAATCCGGTTGATAGGCCCCCGAAACGGCAAATACCTGCCAGGACTGACCGGAGGCCAGCATCGCCCCGCCTGCACCAGTAACCCGGACAGTATCCCGGAACGTCCCATTATTACCATTGACGCTGGCGTCATCCCTGCAAAAGCAGGCACCAGGAGAAGAAACCACATATTGGCCACTCGCAGGTTTCGCGAATATAGCCAAAGCAAATAATAGAAGTGTACGGAAAATGAAAGGCAAAGCAGTACTGGATGAAACGTGTGCAGGACACTTCATACGCATAACATTTGTTTTCTCGAAATGATTAAGTCTGTTGATCTTGAAAAATGCACCAAAGACTGTGCCAAAATGAAGGGTATGGAGAGTTAGGCTTAATCGAAGGGCATACCCTGAACGATAGTGAAAATCGCCAGTTGATACGAGATAATATATGTACAACAGCAAAGCGATGGGCGAGCATACCCATGCCAAGGAAAAGATATCCATCTGATCGGTTTTTGAGCGTTGAAATAGAATGCCTGGACTTCCGGTGGAAGACTACGAAGCGGCTGACACGTTTGAATGGAAACTCAAATCAGATGGTGGGTGTGAGCAGGGCACAGGAGTGCCAATGAAAGTTGAAGTTTTCATGGGATGTTTTCGGTTTTTGGGAAAAAATGGGTGTGTTTTCACACCGGATTATTTGGCACAAATATAGCATTTTTTTTAAAAAGCAAAAAAATGTCGTAAATAAAGGTTTGCTATATTTTTCTATAGGAATCGCAGCCCGTTATGCCGGGGATATTTCAAAGCATCAGGAATGGGAAGGGACATCCATGAAGAGGGAATGGTTACAGGATTTCGATACCGGGCTTGCGGTAAGGGGTGAGCCGGGGATGCTCGTGGTCGAGTTCTGTCACCAGATAATCAATCCTGTCTATGTCACAAACTTTAATTTTTTGAACGGAGCCGAGCTTTTCGGAGATCGCCAGGACGGCCACTTTTTTTGAAACCCGCACCATTGCCCGTTTGACCACTGCCACCTCCCAGTCGTTCTCTGTTAATCCTTCTGTAGCATCAATACCGTTGACCCCAAGCAGACAAAGATCGGGCCTGAAATTGTTCAGTGCTTCGATTACCTCACCGCCGACGGTGATATGGGCGGTTTTGGAGAGCTGCCCACCAATAAAGAGCATTTCGCTACCGGGATGGTCCATCAGTTGCATAGCTGTCGAAATACTGGGGGTCAGGAAGGTGACCCGCAGATCGGGAGGGAGGATACGTGCCAGCTCGTGATTGGTAGAGCCCCCACTGATGAGTACGAGCATACCCTCCCGGAGCAGGCCGATGGCCTTTCTTCCGATGATCGTTTTTTCTTCGTAGGCATAGATTTCATGTTCGCGATAAGTGTGTACATGAAAGGAGCGCGATAAAGCCCCGCCCCGTACTTTAAGCACTTTCCCGGCATCCGACAATTCCTGGATGTCCCGACGGACGGTATCTTCTGAAACGTCCAGTTTCTGGCTTAAGTCGGAGAGGATGACCTTATTATGGATGTTCACTTCGCGCAGGATCAGGGCCTGTCGTTCTTTTTTCAGCATCTGGTGGGATTAAAGGTGAAATTGGGCAAGACCGGGAAGCGGGTCTTTTTCAAATTTTCCGACAGGGATCCCCATTTCCTTTGCAGCCATTTCCACTGCCTCCTGAAAATAGTGTGCAACCGAACCCACGAAATGGACGGGCAAGTCGGTATCGTACCGTAGCGGGACAATATTTCGCTGTAAGAAAAGGCCGAACTGCCTGGCTAATAGCAGGGTAATGACCTCATCGCTGCGATGACGATGTACAAAAGGTGCGAACCCCGCCAGGAAACGGCTCGGGAAAGTTCGTTGGTAAACGGACTGAAGGATAAAGTCGCGGGTGAGCTGGAACTCTTCCTGAAGGGCATCGGCCAGCACAGGCGGCAGTTCCCGGTTCAAATAAGCCACGATCAGGTCTTTTCCGATAGCGGCGCCGCTCCCTTCATCGCCAAGAATAAAACCAAAGCCTCCGATCGTTGCTTCGACCTGGTCACCTGCGTAGCGGCACGCATTCGAGCCTGTGCCCAATATCCCTACTACACCAGGGTAGTGCTGGCAGGTCGCCCGTGCAGCACCCAGGATATCTGTCTGTATTTCAATAGTCTTTGCATGAGGAAAAAGGTTGCTAAAAAGTCTGGCCATGCGCGTGCGTTGCTCCAGCGCACTACAACCTGTACTGTAAAAAAATACTTCCTCTGCCTGCTCCAGCGGTATTTCCCCACGAAGCTTTTCGACGATTGCCGTGATCGCCGCATCATCCAGAAAATAAGGGCTTATCCCTTCTGTTAAGGCCAATTGGACGGTTTGGCCATGGGCTGAAAGTGCCCATTTTGCCTTCGTCGCCCCGCTGTCCACGATCAGTATCATCCGCTTCGTTTTTTTTTGCAAGGGTCGCGCCGGTAATATAAATAGAAAATTTCTTGAGGTTGTGTAAAAAGGCCGGAGTCCGTCCTTTGGCGACGTCGAAGGCGGCGGAATACTTTTCACACAACCCCGACAACTTACACAACATCAAAGAAACCCTGCCGGAGGCAGGAAACTCATTTTTTACATGACCCGGGGAGGCGCGCTATACGCTTACCCGGAAATCTGCGCATCTATCGCTTTACGAACGCTGCCGTATTTCAGCAGTTCCCGACGGGCCTCGTCATAGCTCACTCCGAGGGCATTCATAAGCATTTTAGCCCCGCGGTCCACTAATTTTGCGTTAGTGAGCTGCATATCCACCATTTTATTGTCTTTTACCCTGCCAAGACGAATCATCACACTGGTGCTGATCATATTGAGGACCAGCTTTTGTGCGGTACCTGCTTTCATCCGCGTACTTCCTGTGACGAATTCAGGCCCTACGACCACCTCTACCGGATAATCCGCATACGCCGTAATCGGGGCATCCGGGTTACAAGTGATGCAGCCCGTGGTGATACCTTTTGCCTGGCAAGCTTTCAAGCCATGGATTACGTAAGGTGTAGTACCCGAAGCGGCAATACCTATCACCACGTCATGGGGGTCGATACCGAACCTGCTCAGGTCTTCCCATGCCTGGGTCAGGCTATCTTCCGCCATCTCCACTGCTTTGCGGATCGCCCGCTCACCTCCTGCGATCAGGCCGATTACCAGGTCTTCCGGCACCCCGAAAGTCGGTGGGCATTCGGAGGCATCCAGGATGCCGAGACGGCCGGAGGTGCCGGCACCAATATAGAAGAGCCGCCCGCCCTCTTTGAGCTTTTCGGCAATCACCTCTACTAAAGGCTCAATCTGATCAATGGCCATAGCCACCGCCCTGGGAACCGTCTGATCCTCGCGGTTGATATTTTCCAATAGATCGCGAACGCTCATCTGTTCCAGATGCCGGTAATGGGATGATGCTTCAGTAACTTTTTCCATTAATGCCGTTTTTTTTTGCGCCTAAAGTAGATAAAATTCCCCCGCAATGCCAAATATTGCAATAATTTTTGCAAACTTTTGCCAAACCTCTTTTTTTTTACCAACGTTTGAGGTTTTCGCGGAAAGCAACTATATTTGCATCCGGCATGAAAAGGGGGTATAGCTCAGCTGGCTAGAGCGCTTGCATGGCATGCAAGAGGTCATGGGTTCGAATCCCACTACCTCCACGATAAAAAAATAAAACCCGTTGCAAATCAACAACTTGCAACGGGTTTTATTTTTTATATCACCTATAAGGGGCTCATAATAAGACCTTGAGGCAGTGTAAAAGGCTTCCCGCGGCAGATCACCTCGGCTAAGATTACTTTTCGGCAAATGTTATCGAATAGGGAAATCAGGGGGAAAAGGATTAGTAAGCGGCCTGAATATGATTTGCATGCTCCCGGAAAAATCTCCTGCTTTGGGTTCGCGGCCAGATATTAGCTGTAATTCCCCCCCTACTTGCAGATAGTTCTTGTGTGGCCGGGGCTTCAATTCAAGGATAAAGCGTCCGTGGCCGAAATCCGTCAAAAGTCTCGCGCTAAGATATCCCTCCCCTGAAGTCCCCAGGTGTACGGAACCCGGCAGCAGGACTTCCAGCCACTGCAGGCGGTTTGTGGTGATTTCAAAAATTGCAGGGGTGGGTGTACCACCTAAAGAGATCATATCGCCTCTTGCCTGAAAGACCCCCGAAGGCTGGACGACCAGGTCGCCGCCTCCCGGGCCCGCCCTGAATTTTCCAAAAGTAAGATGCTGCAGCAGGATTACTTCAAATGCCGGTGATGCAAACAACAATTCTTTCTGTTCAAATATATCCAACGGCCTGATCCGGGAATTTCGCCGCCCCTCCTCCACCGTGTTTGGCACAGATTGAGATTTAATCCCGTCCATCCTTTCCCAAGACAGCTGCATGGACCTTTCTTCCCACAGGTTACCACGAAACCGCCCGGTCCCGATATGCTCCTCCAGACCAGCGTCCTGACATTGCCCGGGTAGCGCAATCAGGCAGCTTAACAGGCACGACAGAACCGTGGTCATAGCAGCGTGCAGGCATTTGAAAAATTTCATGGTTCCGGGGTGAGCTGGTGAAGAGAAAGCCGGGACGCCCGCAGATAGATTATTCCGTTAATGCACTGCAGGCGTTGGTACATCCCCGTAAAGGTAAGATGCTGAATGAATCGGCACCGAATGGGCATAAAAAAAGATGCACCGGAATTGTAATCTCGGTGCATCTTTTCATCGTCTTTCGCAGGTTATACCGTAGGCTTGTGCCTCGAAGGACGCCATTTTTTATTGGGTTGAGGCTTTACCCCACCTCTGTTTGGCGGATCCTGAAGTTTTACCACGTCGTTGAACGAACGGACCACTTTTGGCGCCTCAGTCGTTACCGGCGCAGCAGGTGTCGCAGATTTCACCGGCGCAGCAGGTGTCGCAGATTTCACCGGCGCAGCGGGCGTTGTGGATGCGGCAGATTTTGGTACAGTTGCTCCGGTAAAGGGGTGTTCCTCGATTACGGGGATCTGCCTTCCAATCAGTTTAACGATATCCTTGATATAGGGTTTTTCTTCTGCATCGCAAAAAGAAAAAGCAACCCCGGCATTCCCGGCCCTTCCCGTGCGGCCAATCCGGTGGACGTAAGTCTCGGGGATATTGGGGATATCGAAGTTGACCACGTGGGAGAGTTCATCAATATCAATGCCACGGGCGGCGATATCGGTCGCTACCAAAACCTGGGTGAGCCTGGATTTAAAGTTTGCCAATGCCCGTTGCCGGGCGTTTTGGGATTTATTACCATGGATGGCTTCTGCTTCGATTCCGGCCTTTTTCAAATCTTTTGCCAGTCGGTCTGCCCCATGCTTGGTACGGGTAAATACCAACGCAGTCGGCACTTCGTGTGCTTGCATCAGGTGGATAAGCAGGTTTTTCTTTAGACCTTTTTCTACGAAATATAAGCGCTGGTCAATGATTTCGACCGTAGAAGATGGCGGCGTGACCGCTACATGCTCTGGATTTTTTAAAATCGTACCTGCCAACTGGATAATTTCCGGCGGCATGGTCGCGGAGAAAAAGAGGGACTGCCGGGCTGCGGGAAGCAGGCGGATTACCTTGCGCACATCGTGGATAAAGCCCATATCGAGCATGCGGTCTGCTTCGTCGAGGACGAAAAACTCGACGCGATCCAGGGAGATAAACCCTTGCCCGATGAGGTCCAGAAGGCGACCAGGCGTAGCGGTCAGGATATCTATGCCTTTGGAGAGTGCATGTACCTGAGCATTCTGGGAAACCCCGCCGAAAATCACCTGGTGCCGGATTGGCAGGTGGCGGCCATAGGCGGAGATACTCTCGTCAATCTGGATCGCGAGCTCCCGGGTAGGGGTCAGGATTAAAGACCGGATATACCGGGAGTTGCTCCTTTGCAGGGGTCGTTCGTGCAGAAGTTGCAGGATGGGGATCGAGAAAGCGGCCGTTTTGCCCGTGCCTGTTTGGGCACAGCCCATTAAGTCCCTGCCGGAAAGTACCTTGGGGATAGCTTGTTGCTGGATAGGTGTGGGCGTAGCGTAACCCTCCTCCTGAAGCGCTTTCAGGATGGGGGCGATAAGATTCAATTCGTTGAATGTCATTATTGGAAAATTAAAGTAGCCTGGATTGCCCCAGGTCATCGGGAGAAGACGAGACCATGAAGATTGAACGCGCATACGGGCCCCTGGCACTACGTACGCGTTGGAAGGCTATAGGATTGAAAAAATACAAGTATCTGCGCAAAACTAACGATTGTCAAAGGCCGATGAAGGCTTAATCAAGAAAAACCTGCGAACGGCTAAGGAAAGCGCGATACTTCAGGAAATGTTATGTCTTTGCAAAGGTACATCTTTTCCATGAAAAACGCAACTATTTAAACAGACCGGCTGTGCGACCCCTTAAGTTTGCTTTCGTTTACCCAAGATTTCGGCGATCCGGTCGCCGTGGTCGCGGGTATTTTCGATGAAATAGCGGTTGGTGAGCATCCCGCCGCAAACGACCCCGGAGAGGAAAACGTTGGGCAGGCTGGTCTCCAGCGTCGCCGGATCATGTTCGGGGATACGGTCGCCACCCGAAGGGCACGGTAAGCCCAAACGCTCTAACAAGGCATAGTTGGGCTGGTACCCGGTCATTGCCAGGACAAAATCGTTTTTTAACCGGAAAGTTCCTTCCGGGCCTTCCAGCTCAACTTCGTCCGGAAAAATACCGGTGACCCGCGTATTGAAATAAGCCGGGATACTCCCCTCCTTAATCCGGTTAACGATGTTGGGGCGAATCCAATATTTGACGTTTTCGTGGATATCCCCGCTACGGATGGCCATGGTAACCCTGGCCCCCTTGCTGTAGAGCTCCAGTGCCGCATCGCAGGCGGAATTTCTGGCCCCGACCACCAGCACGTCCTGGTCAATGTAGGGATGGGGGTCCGAGTAATAATGCCTCACTTTGGGCAGGTCCTCCCCGGGTACTTCAAGCAGATTAGGGGTGTCGTAAAAACCCGTCGCGACCACCACTGCCGGGGCGTGGTAGATTCCTTTTGAAGTGGTTACCCGGTAGCCCCCATCGGCCGGGACCATAGATAAAACCGCTTCATACAGGCGCACCTCCAGCCCCCAGACCTCTTTAAGCCTGCGGTAATACTCCAGTGCCTCCATCCGCGTAGGTTTATCCCCGTGCGAAATAAACGGCACCTGGCCAATTTCCAGCAGCCGGGAAGTGGAGAAAAAGGTCATGTTGACCGGGAAATCATAGATGGAATTCACCAGGACCCCCTTTTCCAGTACGATAGCCTTCAAGCCCGCCTTTTTTGCGGAAATGGCCACATTCAGCCCGGAGGGGCCACCTCCAATGATGATCAGGTCGGTCATGGTGATACGTTTCATTCGCCGCTTATCCTGCCATTATCCATTGAATTGGGGGGCATCAATAAAAATGGCAATATAAATTTTTCCCGGGGAAAAAGCAAGTAGAACACCATGACGACTTTTGTTGGCGCCTTCCCCCTGAAAATATTATTTTTGTAACAGGAATATCCTGCTTCGAAAATCAGTACGCCATGCAGCTCGTTCAGCAATACCAGCAAATGTTTGAAGCATATCGGGCCGCCCGGCCTTTCACCGGGCAGCCGGAGGGCTTGTACGCGCCGGTCAATTATATCATGGATCTCGGCGGCAAGCGTCTCAGACCCGCCATGGCGTTGATGGGCTATGGCCTTTTCCATGATGACGCCTCCCCTGCCCTGCCTTTGGCGTGTGCAGTAGAAGTCTTCCACAATTTTACCCTGGTACACGACGATATCATGGATGCTGCCCCCCTGCGCAGAGGAAAGCCCACCGTCCATGCCCTGTACAACACCAATACGGCCATCCTGGCAGGGGATGTGATGCTGATTCTCGCGTATGAACAGCTGCTACAGATTAAACCCGCACTGTATATCCCTGCTATACTGGGCATGTTCAACCAGGTGGCACGCGAAGTCTGCGAGGGTCAACAAATGGATATGGACTTTGAATCCCGCGGGGATGTCACGATCCCGGAATACCTCCGGATGATCGAACTGAAAACTTCCGTGCTGCTGGCCGGCAGCCTGGCGATGGGTGCCATCCTGGCCGGGGCTTCCTCCGACGATGTCCAACGCCTGTACAGATTCGGTTGTAATGCCGGCATCGCCTTTCAACTCCAGGACGATATCCTCGATGCTTTCGGCGACCCACAGAAAGTTGGTAAAAAGCCCGGAGGCGATATCGCCCAAAACAAAAAAACGTTTCTCCTGCTGAAAGCCCTCGAAATCGCCAGCGGGAAAGCACAACAGCAACTGCGACACTTGCTGCACGACCCTGGCATAAAGGAAGAGCAAAAAATTGACGAGGTCATATCCCTCTTTATTCAACTCGGAATCCCCTCCCTCGCAGCCGGAGAAAAGCAGCGCTTCCGCGACCTGGCGATGAGCGACCTGGATGCCGTTCGTGCGGATCCGGATCGGAAAAATGCGCTTCGGATGCTCGCAGAGGCGTTGATTGAAAGAGAATACTGATTCCGGCTGATGCGCCGGGCAAAAGTAATAAAGTATGGACATCAACCAGATACATGGAACGTATTAATATCCTGATTGTAGAGGACGACCCGCTGTTTGCTATCGAACTTACCCGTATCGTCGAACGAGACCTGGGGTATCAGGTGGCAGCATGCCATGATAACGCCCAAGCAGTGCTGGATTGGATCGCAAATACAAGTATTAAACCCGACCTCGCCCTGCTCGACATCTCCCTGAAGGGCCAGCCCGATGGCATCGGGCTGGCAGAGCAATTAACGGGTATCCCGATTATATTCATTACCTCGGCAGATGTACCTCATATTTACCATCGTGCACGCCAGCTCAAACCATACGGGTATATCGTGAAACCAGTGGGAAAGCTCACTTTGCAGAGCATCGTGGAAAGTGCCCTGATGCACAATATCGGTAGCAGTCTGCCCGCATATACAAACCAGGCTTTGCAGGAAGAAAAGATTCATAACGACTACATCTTTTTGAAAAATCCGAAAGGCGAACTGATCAAGGTAGCATTCAAAGAAATGGGCGTCATTGAATCGGATGGGAATTATTGTACGATTCAAATAAAAAACCTAAACCGCTTCGTCCTTAAAATTTCCCTGAAGCGCTTGGCACAACAACTGCCCGACTCCCTATTTGTCCAGGCACATCGGAATTTCATGGTCAATATTTTCATGATGGACCGCATCAGTATATCCGATAGCACCTTGAGCGTACTGGGCAAAGACATACCGATTGGCCTGAGTTTCCGCAGTGCGCTACTGGAGCGGCTGCGCAAACTATAAACCACCTTATGACACAAGCCATCATCCATATCGCACTACGCAGAAGCGCCTTCGCCTGTATCCTGATACTGGCTTCCTTCGGCACAGGCCTTGCCCATTTCTTGAGCACCCAGGATTACCATATTGATGTCCAGCAGATTGATGGCCGATATGGTTTGGAGAGTGTGGTTATCCGGACGATATACCAGGACAAAAAGGGCTTTATCTGGATTTCTACACCAAATGGTCTGGCACGGTTCAACGGGAATGAGTTCTTGTACTACAGAGACCCTAAGTTAACCGGGACAATTAACTCCAGTATAGATATTATTGGAGATATTGACGGCAGAATAGTCGTTGCCGAAAAAGCACTATATGAAAACGGAAACACCCTTCCAAAAATACCCAAAGAACGCTACTCTATTTATCTGCTCGATCCCGGCTCTGGTCAAATATTGCCCTTTTCATCCTCCATCGGAAAAAATTTCCCATCCGATAATCAACGCATCCAATCCTTTTTCTGCCATGAAGAGACATTGTACGTTGGCTTGAAAGACGGCCAGATATATACTTATTCAAATGGGAAGTGGAAACTTTTTTATTCAAATCCTTCGAAAGACCCCATCCGTTCAATATTGGCACGCAGCCCCGGCAAACCCTTTTGGGTCTTGGCAGGGGATACGCTGAATTATATCAGCCCGGAAGGTAAGCATCTCGAACGCCAGTATATTGACCTGGATGATAAATTCTGGAATTTAGTCCTGGATTCCCGTGGATCCGTCTGGATTAACAGCTTATCTTCAGAGCGTAAGGTAGAAATTCACTATAAAGCCCCTGGCGGGCCGATCCAACAATATCACCCGCTATATGGAAACCTTGCAGGGTTCCAAAGCATTAACTTCGACAAAGCGGGGAGGGGCTGGTTTTGGATGGCAAATAAATTTATCATTTTTGATCCGGATGGCCGGAAAATTACAGAGGTACCCACACAAAGCCCTTATAATAATCCTCCAAATATTTACTTCGACATGAAGAATACGGCCTGGATATCCCAGCGCCAGCAATTCATTACCGTGCGCATTTCGAAAAACCACTTCCACCGATACTTAGATGACAAGTCCATCAGTATCCGGCAGATGGTCGAGGTACGGCCTGGTGTCGTTTGGGCCGGGACTTACAGCGGGTTGTTTGAGTTGTCTATCCACAACCCAACCATCAAAAAAATTGCAGCACCCTCTTCCTATATGTACGGTATCTGCAAGGATGGACCCGACATCTGGATCGGTATCCACGGCAATTACCTTCTGAAGTTGGACTCCAGTAGTCTAAACTTGGAAAAGTGGCCCGCCGTGGGTCTCGACAAAGCGGAACCAGGTACGCTCCACCTGCTCACCCCCTTTGTAGATAAAAAAGGAAATGTCTGGGTAGGCAGCAATATGGGGTTATTTCAGCTGGATACCTTTCGCCGCCAGGTATATCGCAACCCCCGCTTCAATAAAGACGGCCTGGGAAAACGTCAGGTCAATTTTCAATGGGAAAACAAAGAAGGTATATGGACAGCCACTAACGAGGGGTTGTACCTGCTCGATCCGGTCAAAGGTGTTAAAGCCAGTTTTCCGGAATTTTCCCAATATTACTTCTCCTATATCCACGAAAAACCCAAAGGCGTATTCTGGATGGCTACGCGGGGGTCTGGCCTGCTGAAATGGGAACGCGAAAGTGGCCGGATCTCTAAGTTTGGCCCCGAGGAAGGGATTGTTAATCCTAACCTCCACGCTATTTTTGAAGATGATAAAGGCCGCTTTTGGATGCCCAGCGACCGAGGGCTCATCTATTTCGATCCTGATACCTACAATATACATATTTTCCACGAAAGCGACGGGCTGGCCCATGACGAATTTAATCGCCAATCTTATCTAAAACTATCTGACGGCAGCTTCCTTTTCGGAGGCATCGCAGGTATCAACCACTTTCATTCACGTGATTTCGAACAATTCGACCGTCCACCACCTCCTTTGCACCTTACCAATTATGATGTTTGGGACCCCGCCCAAAGAAAGTTTATCAGCAAAACCCATCAGCTCCTGGAGGAAAAAAAAATAATCCTCAAACCCAGGCAACTCGTCTTCCAGATCAAGTTCGCATTACTCGATTATGAAAGACTGGCCGAAAACCGCTATGCGTACAAAATAGAAGGTATAAATAAAGACTGGATCTTAATCCGTGAAAATCTCCTCCGCTTTACCGGCCTGCCATACGGAAAATTCACCCTCCGCATCAAAGGAGCCGCAGCCAAAGGCGGCTGGTCAACCAGCGAATTGCACATCCCCATCGAGATGAAACGACCAGTTTACCTAACAGGATGGTTTATTGCGCTTTGCTCCCTCTTATTACTCCTTTCCATCTTGACTGCAGTGCGCTGGCGTACCTATCGCCTGAAGCGCATAAAAAAATACCTCGAAAAGGAAGTCGCTACCCGCACCATCCAGCTGGAACACGATCGTCAGACGATCGCCCAGCAAAACCAGGAACTGGAAGCACTGAATCAAACTAAAGACCATCTTATGGCTGTCATCGGCCATGAACTCCGCGGCCCCATGCTCAGCATACAAAATATCGGCGATAGCATCAGCTACCTGCTCCAAAACGGACAGGGAGCCCAGGCAGCTACTTTAGGCGAGCACATCAAACACCACATGTTCTCCATCCGCATGCTCCTCGATAATCTGCTCTACTGGGGCCTGTCCCAGGCCGGCAAACAGCAGGTCTTCCGCGAAGCAGTCCCCCTTCGCCCCTTACTGATTGAATCCGCCGAACTGGTAGAATTCTGGATGGACTCCAAAAAATTGAACCTAACCATTTCCTGTCCATCTGAACTAACCCTCTATACCGACCGTAATACCCTGCGCATAGTCCTGCTCAATTTGTTGACCAACGCAATCAAATTTACCCATGAAGGAGGCGCAATTACCCTGGAGGCAAGCCAGCGTCCAGGCCAATACTGCATGATCGAAGTTGCTGACTCCGGTACAGGTATGGATCCTGTACGCTTTTCCAATATCCAATCTGGAAACTACTCCTCCACCCCGGGCACAAAAGGGGAGAAAGGTACTGGTATGGGGATGCCCCTTTGCCATAAACTCCTGGAATCGTTGGGAGGGCAACTTACTTTAGACTCAGGGCCGGGTAAGGGAAGTTCATTTTGTATCCTCTTTCCGCCCACTTATCTTCAACCTGTATCACCCACCCATTCATCGTCTGCACCTACCAATCTGTTTATCACCTGAATTTGGCCGTTTATCCCCTAATCATATTCCTTTGACGAAATAATTAGTTAAATTAATGAACTTTGTACCCTGATTGTTAGTAAAGAATATTTTTTGATCGGCATCCGCAAAGAGGGAGAAAATCATTTCTGGTCCAAAGGAAGTCGTTTTGAGGAAATACAGCCCCGCGTTATAAGCGAAGAACCGCACAGTGTGGGCGAAAAAGCGTCTTTCTGCTACCTGCCGACGGTTCCCCTTAGGTCCGTCGGCTAAAAGGGAACACGTACTATCCCCTATAAAAAAAAGGAGTGACGCGCAACATTGCGGCCACCCCCTCACACTATGAAACACTATGTCTTTATCTATCCCTGAAATACAATCCCAGTATTAGTATTTTCTATCTTATTTCATCACCTTTCTGCTATACTAATCGCTGTCATTTTCCAACTTCCCCTGCCTCACATTCTGAAACTTCTTCCGGGTTGCTTTTTCGCAAAAATTATTTACTGACCTCGGCCAATTCTTTTCAGCATATAAAACAACAATTCACTCCGTAAAGTTAATCAAAACATAATTGACGATTGCGCAAAAGTTGTACTCATTCCTGCGAAACAGCACATAATGCCTATAAAATCAGCCTCATGTAGCACTTTTGTATCAGTGGTTACGAGAGAAAACACCCTAAAACTGGAAGAAAATTTTGCCCGTCCACCATTCTTTTTCAATTACTGCACCAAACTTTTCGTAAAAATCCAGTGCCGGGCGGTTCCAGTCCAGTACCTGCCATTTTACCAGAGCACAACCTCTGTTCTTTGCTTCTTCGAGGAAAGCGTTAAATAAAAGCCTTCCGATTCCTTTGCCGCGATAGGCCTCTTTTACTACAAAATCCTCCAGGTACAACATTTTTCCTTTCCAGGTCGAATAGTGCATAAAAAACAGCACCATCCCAACAACTTTACCTTCTACTTCCGCAACTTTAGCCTGAAAAACCCCTTGGGCAAAATCCGCTTCATACGCAGCAAGGGTAGCGGTGAATGCCGATTCTGCTTTTTCATAAATAGCGAGCTCCCGCACCAGGCCATGGATCGCGGGAAGATCTGATGCAAGTGCATCGCGTATAAGAATTTCCATAGTTAATGATTTCTGAAGCGCACAACAGGATTACAAGGATTATGACGGATTCTCTGGCAGGATTAGTTAATTGTTCTTTTGCCATCCGACAAAGAAACCGGGTTGTCCTGTGTCTGACTGCAAAGCTGCGGTTTACCGGGGTAAAATGCAATAAAAAACTCCAGAATGCTGTATCTTTCCCTTAAAATACCAAATATGATAAGAGTGCTTCCCATGGCCCTGGTATTGGGCCTCCTGATTTTTTCCTGTACCAGGCAAGCCCCCAGCTATGCCGACCTGATCCTTACCAATGGCAACCTGTACACGGTGGATAAGGAAAATCCGCGGGCAGAGGCCCTCGCAATTCAAGGAGAGCGTATCCTCGCCGTTGGCTCCAATGAAGAAATTGCCGGTTTCCGTGGGCCCAATACTGAAGTCCTTGATCTTAAAGGCCGCTTTGCCATGCCCGGCTTTATTGAAGGACATGGCCATTTTTCCGGACTCGGGCAGAGCTTGATTCATCTCAACTTCCTGCAATCCAAAAGCTGGGAAGAAATTGTTGCAGCAGTAGCCGAACGCGCCAAAACCGCAAAACCCGGGGAATGGATTATTGGCAGGGGCTGGCATCAGGAAAAATGGAGCAAAACGCCCGACCAGAACGTCCTGGGCTATCCCTATCACGACCAGCTCAGCGCAGTAGCGCCCAATAACCCGGTTATGCTGCGCCATGCCAGCGGACATGGGCTCATCGCCAATGCCAAAGCGATGGAACTGGCTGGTGTCAGTGCGGAAACGCCCAATCCAAGTGGAGGGGAAATTGTACGCGATTCCAGGGGCAAGGCCATAGGTGTATTTGAGGAGCGCGCTATGGGGATAATCTCCCAGGCATATCAAGACTATGTGGCTACCCTGCCGGAAGAAGCAAGAAAAGCCGAGTGGCTCAAAGGCATCGACCTTGCCCAGGAAGAATGCCTGAAAAAGGGGATTACCTCCTTTCAGGATGCCGGATCGCCTTTCGAAGAGCTGGATCGCTACCGCGAACTTGCCGAAAGCGGCAAACTCCGGATCCGCCTCTGGGCTATGATCCGCCAGCCGTATGCAGAAATCAAAGATAAACTCAACCGCTTCCCATGGATTGACCTGGGCGATGGATACTTCACTGTTCGCGCCATTAAATCCGAACTCGATGGTGCGCTTGGTGCTTTCGGCGCCTGGCTGCTGGCCCCTTATGCAGATAAAAAAGATTTCCTGGGCCAAAATACGACCCCGGTAGAAACGGTAGAAAAAATTGCAGACCTGGCCATCAACCGGGGTTTGCAACTCTGTGTACATTCGATCGGCGACCGCGCCAACCAGGAGGTGCTCAATCTATTTGAACGGGAATTTAATAAACACCCCGATAAAAAAGACCTGCGCTGGCGCATCGAACACGCCCAGCACCTCGACACCTCCGATATACCGCGTTTCAAAAAGCTCGGGGTCATCGCCTCTATGCAGGCCATTCACTGTACCTCCGATGCCCCCTTTGTCGTCAAGCGCCTGGGTGTGGAACGCGCACGCTACGGCGCCTACCCCTGGCGCTCCCTGCTCGATGCGGGGGCTGTCGTCACCAACGGCACCGATGCCCCGGTAGAAGATGTGGACCCCATCCAGTCGTTCTACGCTACCGTCACCAGAAAACGTGCAGACACCGGATTCGAATTTTTCCCCGAACAGTCCATGACCCGCGAAGAAGGTATCCATTCCTATACCCTCGCCTGTGCGTATTCCGCCTTCGAGGAAAAAGATAAAGGATCCCTCCAAAAAAGTAAACTCGCCGATATCGTCGTCCTTTCCAAAGACCTCCTCACCTGCCCCGATGATGAAATTGTCCAGACCGAAGTCCTGATGACGATCGTGGGGGGAAAGGTATTGTATAAAAAACCGTAGGGGTTGTGTAAAAAGCCTCCTGCTCGTCCTTTGGCGGCTGACGCCGCCAAATAATATTTTTTCAGAGCCGCGGGGGGGTGGGTTTTTTTTGGGGTTGTTGTTGGGGAGAGGGGGGGGGGGAGTTTAGGTTTTTGGTGTTTGTTTTTGGGCGGCGGCGCGGGCGGGCGACAGAGGTTGGGGGTGAGTGGGTTGAAAAGAGTT
>JBEIGB010000059.1:0-24213 GCA_040382095.1 Lewinellaceae bacterium | reverse complement strand
CCGTCCCCCGTCCCCCGTCTCCCGTCTCCCGTCCCCCGTCTCCCGTCTCCATTATGGTTTGAAAACTTCGATTTCGTGTTTTTCAACAATCAGATCGGTGAATTTTCCCTTAAATCTGGTGGCCTTCACGATATGGTTGTCAATCCAATGATAATTGCCTCCCCGGGGTTTTCCAAAAATGATGTGATGGTATTTAAATCCATGCCGGCGTAGCCATTCTTCCGTCACGCAGCGGAGCGCTTCGGTGCGCGAAGTGAAAAAGGTGATAATATGGCCTTCATCATACCATTTGTTCAGAATTTTGAGGGCATCGGGATAAGGCAGCACAGTGGACATCCTGTAGGTATCCTCGTTGGGAACATCGTCGCATACCGTTCCGTCAAGGTCAATTAGAAAATTTTTGACATTGGCTGGCAGCCTTGGGCTGACAGCTTCGCCTTTTTCATTGTATGAGGGTTGGAGGCGTTCCGGATGGATTTCCATAGAAAGGGATTATTTTATTTTAGAGGCTTTTGGGCCCCTGGTATCAAAAAGCGATGTAATCAGCGGGGTCAACAGCTTTGCCCCGGTACCACAACTCGAAATGCAGGTGGGGTCCGGAAGTTAGGTCCCCGGTATTGCCGATGATGGCAATCGCCTCTCCTGCACGTACAAAACTACCCGTTTTTTTCAGCAGCGCGGCATTGTGTTTGTAAAAGGTGATGACATTATTGCTGTGTTGGATGGCAATGGTGTTGCCGGTCTCGAGGGTCCAGTCAGCTAAAAACACATAACCGTCCATTACCGCACGGATCGCCGTATTTTTAGGGGCGACAACATCAATGCCGAGATGGTTTTTTGCGAGGGAAAAAGGTGCGCTGATCTCGCCGCGGACGGGGGCGATGAAGAAGAGTTGCTCGATAGACCTGTCCTGCGGGCCGAAGCTGTTGTTTCCCCTTCCCTGTCTGGAAACTTCTGCCAGCCGACTGAACTCATCCTCCTGCCGGAGCTGCCAGTCTTCGTCTGAAGTCGCTACAGGTTTGGGCTTCGTCGTTTTTACCGCTTCGCCGGAAAAAAGTTGCTGTACATCTTTTTCAGTCTGGACTTCCCCGGCGAGCAAACGGCGGAGGTTGTCGGAATATTTTTCGTTGGCTTCCAGGGATATTTCCAACTCGCGTACCTCTTTGGCAAGGCGGACAAGCGCTCTGCCTTCCCTGCCTCCGCTGCCCATATACCCAGGGATATAGCGTTTTATGGGGGTATAAGCAATCAGTAAAATCATCGAAATGGCCATTAACACCACGATACTGCTCAACAGGACATACACATTGAGGATGGAAAGACGAAAGGATGCTTTCTCTTCGAGGGTTTCGTCATTACGTATAATCAGCCGGTAGGGCGCCTTCATGCGCGCTATCCACAACATCATTTTTTCTTCATCAATGAACCTCATACTTTGATTGTTTTACACCGGAAAGTACTATTTTGTCATTCCCGGTGTTTGGTGTCCAGGCTATCACGGCAACATAAAGGTGTACTTATGGCCTGATCTTTTAGAATACGAATCCAATTCGTTTCGTTTTTCTTAACGTTTAAAATAAATTTGTTGTTTTAAAGTTATAAGCTACAACGGATATAAAGCCGTTTGGCAAGGTTGGAAAAGTACAACTTTTCCCTTTTATATGTCAAAACTTCTGAATTTTGAAACGCTCGATCCTTTATCTTATCGGTTTCTTGTCCATTTTTCTTGCCCTCCTGAGTTCTTGTGTGACGCAAAAGAGCAAGAACGACCTTTCGGGTATGGGGAAGCTGTACCACAATACTACAGCCAAATATAACGGGTATTTCAACGCCCGTGAAATCTTTAACGCAACTTTGCTGGAATTACAGCTTCAGCACCAGGATAATTACCAGCAAAACCTCGTCGTTTTCCCCTATATGACGATCAAGGACCCGAAAACGATTGCGCCGAAGATGGATCTGGCAATCGAGAAAGTGACGCGGGTCGTGGCATTGCACCCACGCAGCCAATGGACAGATGACTGCTATTTGATGGTCGGCAAGGCCCAGTTCCTGAAACAGGATTTTGAAGCTGCAGAAGAGACCCTGCGGTTTATGGCTGGCGAATTTGACCCGGAACGGCCTGCAAGCCGAAAATCAAGGATCAGCGCAGTGCCTCAAAATGCCGCCAAAGAACGGGCACAAGCTGCAGCAGCAAAAACAAAAGCCCGCAAACAGCAACAAAAAGAAAGGGAGAAGGCTACAAAAGAAAAACAAAAGGCAAGGGAAAAAGCCGCTAAAGAAAAGGCGAAACAACGCAAACAGTATAGTAAGGCTGTCCAACGGGCCAGGAAACAGGGCACAACGCCACCCAAGCCAGCTCCTTACGCGAAACCCCAACCCGGCGCGGAATCGCCGCCTGCCGAGCAGGACCCCAAAAAACTGGCCGAGGCGGCAAAGAAAAAAGCAAAAGAAGAAGAGGCAAAACAAAAGGAAGAAGCAAAAAAGCAACAACCAGATAATTATTTCCTCAAGCACCGTCCCGCTTACCAGGAAGGTATCCTGTGGCTTGCCCGTACCCTTATCGAAAGAGAAAATACAGAATCTGCACTCCGCCTGATCCGGCAACTGGTCCAAAACCCCAAAACCCTGCCTTATGTCAAAGACCAGGCCTGGCCGGCATTGGCCTATCTTCACATGAAGAAGGAAGAACCAGACGAGGCAGTGATGCCCCTCGAACAGGCAGTAGCTTCCGATGCCCCGCGCCTCGAACGCGGCCGCTATGCCTTTATCCTCGCACAGCTCCATGAGGCCGCTGGCCGTTGGCAACAGGCCGGAAAGGCTTATGGGCAGGCAATCGGCCTGGCTTCTTCCTATGATATGGAATTTCGCGCCCGCCTCAACATGACGCTCAACAACTTTAAGGCGGGTTCGGCTTCGATGGGGGATACCCGCTTAGCCCTGGAGAAACTGCTGGACGATGAAAAAAACGCCGGATTTAAAGACCAAATCTATTTCACCCTCTCTAACCTCGCCATGCAAAGCCAGGACCGGGCCGCCGCAATCGAAAACCTGCGCCTTTCCCTCGCCAATAGCAACGGTAACCCATCCCAAAAAGCAGAATCGTACTTCGCAATTTCCCAGCTCTACATCGCCTCTGAGGATTATCTGGAAGGAAAACTCTATCTCGATAGCACCCTCGCAGTTATTTCGCCACAGGATCCCCGAATACCGGATATCCAAAAGCAAATTGATAACCTCAAAGATATCGCCGGATATATCCTCAAAATCCAGGAAATGGATACCTTGCTGAAAATCAGCTATATGAGTGATGAAGAAAGACGAAAACTGGCAAGTTCCATTAAAAAGGCAGAAGACGAACGAAGGCTGGCAGAACTTGCTGCCCGCGATGAGCCCGCAGCACCGCTCACGACCGCCCAACGAAGGGATATCGGTACGCCGGTACTTAATCAGGCAGATCAGACCTCCAGCTTTTTTGCCTATAACGAACGCAACCTCAAACGCGGAGAAAGGGACTTCTTCATCAAATGGGGCTCCAACCGAAAGCTGGAAGATAACTGGCGGCGGTTAAATAAAAAATCTTCCTCGGCAGATGCCGAAGAGAATAATGCCGCTGTCGCCGAAACAGCAAAGGATGCTAAAGGCAACCTCCTCCTCTCCCCCGAAGAAATTGATAATATCCTGGGCAATGTGCCGAAGTCGGAAGGGGATATAAAAGTTATGGAGTATAGATTATCGGAAGCGATGTTCAAACTCGGGGTCCTCTACCAGGAACGGCTCCAGAATAACGCCAAAAGCATCGAAGTACTGGAAAATATGTTGGAGCGATTTCCCGGTAATAATTTTGTCATGGATGCGTGGTACTACCTTTACCTCGCACACAAGAGTTCAGGTAATGCTGTAAAGGCCAATTATTATGTCGAATTGCTGAAAGATAAATATCCCAGTTCCAAGTACGCCCTGATGATTACCAATCCGGCATACGTCAAAACGCTTGTTGACCGGGAGGTGGAGATTAACCAGTTCTACGACGAGGCTTATCTCGCATTCCAACAGGGAAGGTATGAGGAAGTAATGAAAATGTGCGAAGATGCCCGGCCTAAATACGGCATAGATAACCCTCTGCGGGCACGGTTTGCGATGCTTTCGGCTTTTTGTACCGGCAAAATGCAGGGAAAGGAGGCATATATGGCGGCACTATCGGACGTGGCCGCCAGGTTTCCCGATACCGAGGAACAAAAACAGGCCAGGGAAATCCTCCGCATCCTGGGGGATGCCACTGCAAACCTTCCAGGGGGCCAGAAAGCACTGGTCGAGACTGGTGATGCCACCTTTACCAGGGGGGAAGAAGAACAAATCCATTATATAATTATCGCTGGTGATGCACAATTGAATATCAACGATGCCAAAAATGCCGTGTCCGATTTTAACCGCAAGTATTACAAACTAGAGAAACTAAGCCTGACCAATATGTTTATCGGCCAGGACGAAAATACCCGTACGCCGGTAATCATTATCAGAAGATTCAACAACCGCACGGATGCGATGAAATATTACGAAACGGCGGTAAGCAACCAGTCTGAACTGGTGCCCGGAGCTAATGTGGAAGTCATGGCGATCAGCCTGGACAATTACCGGGAGATGATCCGTTTGCAGTCTGTTTCAGAGTACTTCCGCTTTTTTAAGGCCAATTATTAGCGCGCAGCATAACGGGCTTCGTTGGGACAGGGCAGCATATCGGGAAAAATAACGCATTTTTCCACACGATCGACAACGCCCCATAAAGGCTATTTCATTATCACAAAGCTGCCAGTGGCCAGTTTTCGGTCTCCATTACATTCAAATTCTACTTTATACACCATTACGCCCGGGTCAAGGGGTTTTCCCAGGAAAGATCCGTCCCATTGCTGAAAGGGGTCGGCGGTGGAAAAAACCTTGCTCCCCCAGCGGTCAAAAATGTCAAAGCTGACCAGCTTCTGCAGCGCGTATGGGTTGCTGATGCCGTAGGTGTCGTTGAGGCCATCTTTATTGGGGGTAAAGGCCTTGGGTAGGAATACAGCCCCACAGTCCAGGGAATTAGGGTCAATGACAGAGATGCGAACGGAATCGGTGGCCACACAAGCAGATACGGGATCGCCGATTTGTATGACGTAAATGAAATCCCCCGCTTTTGCCGCATCGAAGGTGGGATTGGAGATAGCAGGGTTATTGAGGTTCGCAGTGGGCGTCCAGCGAAAAGAGGTACCGCAGGTCTGTGAAATCGCGAGTTTGATGGGGTTGTTCAGAAATACAATGGTGTCGGGGATGGTGATTTTGTCGGGGGGTACGCGCAGGAGACCCTGGACATCAAAACGGTTCAGTGCACGGCTGTAAATTCTGAGCTCGTCAATGGAACCCTTGAAAAAGGTTTCGTTAGCTCCGTAACACTGACTTGCGCCGAGCAGGATGTCCCCGTCGTTGCGTAAATCAATACGGCCGAAAGTGGACTGTTCCCTCGCCAGCAGACCGTTGATGTAAAGCTTCACGTTCCCGGCGTCGCGTACGATAGCGACGTGATACCAGCAGGTGCCCAGGGGCAGTTCATGTACGATGTTGACCGACCTGTCGGCACTCTCGGTAAGTACGACGTTGATGTTTCGGGTAGAAGGCCGGTAACGGATGTAGATCGAGTTGTCGGGAAGGCAGTCTTTTCGCCGCTTGCTAAATAAATACTGTATGCCTTCATTACTTGTGGCCCGAAAATAGAACGCCAGAGAAAAATTCTCGGTGTCGAATTCCTCTTTTGCCGGCCCGGCAATGCGCAAAAAGCTGGTCGGCAAAGAAAAATTCAGGGCCTCGTTGTTGACGCCACAACCATATTTTGGCGGGGTTTGTGCAATCCCCGCATTAGCCGTGTTGCCGGTAATATCGTTGATGGTTTGGTCAAAATGATAATAGGCCGTCATGCTCACAGCAGTCTGCCCGGTCAGGGTAATGTCCAGGGATAATGCCAGAAATAACAATAGTAGTTGTCTCATTTGTACTGTACTTTTTTCCTGAGGGCCGTCTTGCCGGGCTGTTTCCCGAAAAGCCCTTCCTGCAGTTTTCGTCACCAAATAATATTTTAAGTACTAAACAGAACTGCCGGGGTTGCCTAAAAAGGTAATTCATCGCCCACAGCAGAGAATGCTGTTTCCAGCCCCTCCGGGGTTGTGAATATTTTTTTGGAGCCTGTCTCATAAGTATTCTGCCGCCTGCGCCGGCGAAATAAATTTTATCCGATCCCGGCCTGCCCGAACAAGTCTGATTGCCAATTATGCCTACAACGCAAAGGTACTATTGTTCATTGCCAGAAAGTAACAGCAAAGGGGTCATCAGGAGTACAGAAAGTTCGCTGAAAAAGGCTTTGCGTGGAAGAAAACGGGATATTTTCTATGCCATCCGCTCCATCGCAATAAGTCTGTTGTTTTGAAAATATTGTGGCGATAGCATATTTTCCGGCGCAAATTGGCATAAATTTTAGAAATTGCATTCAAACATCGCTTATGTTTTTACGACTGGAGCATCTGGGCGTCGCCGTTAAAGACCTCGCGGCGGTCAAAAACCTGTACGGGCAATTATTGGGGGTCGGATCCTACAAAGAGGAGGAAGTGGCTAGCGAGCATGTCAGGACCGCCTTTTTCCAGCTTGGGGAGTTTAAAGTGGAATTCCTGGAAGCGACTTCGCCGGAGAGTGCGATATTCAGGCACATCGAAAAGCGTGGCGAAGGCATGCACCACGTTGCTTTTGAGGTGGACGATATCCTCTTTGAAATGCAGCGCCTGAAAGAGGCGGGGTTTCAGCTGCTCAACGAGTCCCCTAAACCTGGGGCGGATAATAAGCTGGTTTGCTTCCTGCACCCCAAAAGTACAAACGGGGTGTTGGTCGAGCTTTGCCAGACAATCCGTTGAAATGGCTGATATGGAATGGTATCATTATCTCCTGGCGACCGGGGGAGGGCTGCTGGCTGGTGCGATCAATACGCTCGCGGGGAATGGCTCTGTAATTACTATTACAATCCTGACGGAACTGCTTGGACTTCCGGGTAACGTTGCGAATGCGACCAACCGCATTGGCATTGTCGCGCATAGCGTTGCGGGTATGGGGGCGTATTATCGTAATGGTATGCTCAGGCTTCGGCGTAGCCGTATGATGATCGCTTTGACGCTGCTCGGCTCCGTAGCAGGGATTTATGCAGCGATGCAGATTAGTAACGAGCAGTTTTTAGGTTTTTTTCGCTTTCTCATGGTGTTTATGCTCTTTGTGATATTGATCAGGCCGGAACGCTGGCTTCAGGAGAGCGATCTAAGCCGGGGCTTCCCGCTCTGGATATCGGTGCCTTTATTCCTTGCCCTCGGGTTTTACGGAGGCTTTATCCAAATGGGTATGGGGATTTTTTTCCTCGCGGTCATGGTACTCGCTGCACGCTACAGCCTGGCAGAAAGCAATGTGGTCAAAATTACAGTTTCGGCACTTTACACGTTGCTGGCAGTGCTGGTGTTTCAATACAACGGGCTGATCAACTGGCCTGCCGGGCTCAGTATAGCGGTTGGGCAGGCACTCGGGGGCTATTTTACCGCGCATTTTGCCTCACGGCACCCCAGGGCCAGCGTCTGGGCATACCGGGTGCTGGTGGTCGTGGTCGTCCTTTCTATCCTGCAATTGTTTGGTGTACCAGTATTGATGTCCAGATGGCTGGAGTGAACGGGTGGATAGGTGCGCCTGCCAGGACCCTTTTTTTCAAGTTCCCAATGAACAAAAAAGTCTGCAATGCAATTTTCACAGAAGATGTTATATGATTATTGTGAGGCCCATTCTTCCCCGCTTCCGGATGTACTTTACGCATTGGAACGGGAAACCAACCTAAAGACGCTTTCCCCGCAAATGATGAGTGGGAAGCTACAGGGGGGGCTGCTCCGCTTGCTGAGCAGCCTGCTGCGTCCCAGGGTAGCGTTGGAAATTGGCACATTTACAGGTTATGGTGCGTTGTGCCTGGCCGAAGGTATGGCTTCCGGAGGCACGCTGCATACAATAGAAGCTAATCCGGAGCTGGAACATATTATCCGGAAACACATTGGAATCGCAGGTAGGGAAGCGGTGGTGCAACTGCACATCGGTAAAGCGCAGGAGGTCATCCCCAAGTTGCCGGGTGTTTTTGACCTGGTATTTATTGATGCGGGAAAGCAGGATTATGCCGCCTATTACGACCTGATTATCGAACGGGTGGTGCCCGGAGGTCTGATCCTCGCCGATAACGTCCTCTGGGGCGGTAAAGTGCTGGCTACTGCAACAGATCAGGATACCAGGACAATGCAGGGATTCAACGATACCCTGGCTGCTGACCCCCGGGTGGAAGTACTCATGCTTCCCCTGCGCGATGGCCTGACGATTGCCAGGCGTAAATAATCTCAGGCTTATTGCGAAGGTTCGGTGCAGGGGGAAAATCAACCTTCTTTGGCCCGCAGGGATGCTGCCGCAATGGGTCTGATCGTATGAAATCCAATCAGTATGATAAAAAAAGGCTTTCTGGTATTTTTTTTGACAGGGATGGCTGCAGCGGCTATTGGAGGGCCGGGGCCGTTGTTTCGGGGTAGGGTTTCGGTTGTCATCGAGGGTGTCCGGGAGCGTTCGGGAGAAATCGGGGTGCTCCTGTTTGACCGTGCCGATGGTTTTCCGGACGATAGCCAGGTGAGTGTTCAGCACCGGGTGGTGCCGGCGAAAACCGGTCGTGTGGTCCTCGATTTCGAAGGCCTGCCTTTCGGTACCTACGCGGTAGCGGTCATCCACGATCTCAACGGCAACAGGAAAGTGGATACCAATCTGCTGGGTATCCCTAGAGAAGGATACGGTTTTTCGAATAATGCGCGCAGCTTGTTCCGTGCCCCACGCTTTCATGAGGCAGCATTTGCACACAACGGGCCAGCAGCTATCATCCGGATAGATATGATTTATTAATGGCCAGCAATGCTACGGTGATTATCAATGAAGGGCGCGATAAATTATCATATCGGGAATTTTGTGCCGCACACCCGGAAATGCCCGTTTTTTTCCAGGATTGGTACCTCGACGCAGTTTGTGAAAATGGGTTTTGGGACGCCGTATTGCTCAGAGGGCAGGCAGGGGAGGTAAGGGCGGTTTGGCCATTTTTTATGAAAAAAAAATGGGGGTTCCGCTATATCACGATGCCGCTTTTTGTAAAGTATATGGGTCCATGGGCCGCAGCAACTTCTGGTGCGATCGAATGGCCTTCTGCGCTTGAGGAGGGCCTGCCCATGGTGGACGCGTTTAAACAAAACTTTCATTATGCAGTCAGCGATACCGGAGATTTAGGAAAAAAAGGATATGCACAGCGACTTCAGCATACATTTTTATTGAATATCGGCGATTTGGATGCTGTTTTTAGAGGGGTCAACCGCAATATGCGGCGAAATATCCTCAAGGCACAACGGGCGGTCGAAGTCCTGACGGATAACGACCCTGAGCGTTTTTATCCTGTCAGTACCTGGGGGTTCAGGCGCAAGGGGCTGGCCACGCCTTATTCGGGGAGCCTGTTCATGGCCCATGATGCCGCGCTTGCAAAACGGGGCCAACGGCAAATCTTCTTTGCTGTGGATGCGCAGGGCCGCACCCATTCCGCCGCCTACCTGATCTGGGACCAGCATTCGGCGTATTATCACCTCTCCGGCGATGATCCGCTACTCCGGCGCAGCGGATCGGGATTCCTGCTCATTTGGGAAGCGATACGGTATGCGCGGGAAGTACTGGGGCTTTCGGTTTTCGATTTCGAAGGGAGCATGCTCCCTGAGGTAGCGGCTGTCCGTAGGCAGTTTGGGGCAACACAAACCAACTACCGCTTCGTATGGCGCTATCGTCACCCGCTGCTCAAAGCGGCACTCAGAATTGGAAATAGATAAAGGAAACGACTTCCGCTCCTGAAGCCTGCACAACGACCCATATCGCGAGGGCAAGTACCAGGGACTGTACAAAGGCAGGGCTGTTTACAAATCGGTTTTCTATGGACAAATAGAGGCGTTTGGGAAAAAAATGCAGCAGGAACCCCAGAGCGGCCAATGCAAAAAACCAGGGGTAAGCCTGCAATACCTGGGGGAGGATGGCAGCGTGAAAGGCTCCGGAAATCTGGCCTAACATCTGTGCTGTGGTATCCAGGGGCGGTTGGGTACTGCCGATAGCCCCTGCTCGGAATAAAATCCACCCGAAAGTGACGAAGTTGAAGGTTAACCAAATGCTCACAGGGCGCTGTATGGCAGGAACGGCCTTTGCCAGCAATAAAGTCGAGGCGAAAGCCGCAAGGATAACGGCGTTGCCCAGAGAATAGCGCCACAGCCCCTGCATGTCAAGGCTACCATCAAAGGCCCGGAGGATAAGCGCAATTTGAATGCCCGCCTGCAAGACGAGCAATAACATAAAGGATACCCAGGGCCGCGTTCCGGGATGGTCCGCGACGATAGTATTTTTTTCATTGGCAAAGCGCTCAAGCGATAACCCGACGCCATGTAAAGCCCCCCAGAGTACATACACCCAGTTGGCACCATGCCAAAGCCCCCCAAGTAACATAGTCGCCATGAGGTTGAGATAAGTGCGCCAACGGCCATGACGGTTGCCGCCAAGGGGGATATATAGATAATCGCGCAGCCAGGTGGAAAGCGAAATATGCCATCGCCGCCAGAATTCAGCGACAGAGGCTGCGCGGTAGGGGTTGCGGAAGTTTTCAGGTAAATGAAACCCCAGCAAAATCGCAAGTCCGATAGCCATATCGGAATATCCCGAAAAATCACAGTATATCTGAAGGGCATAGCCATAAGCCGCAAGCAGGTTTTCCAGCCCGGAATACATTAGCGGGGCATCAAATACCCTGTCCACAAAATTTACCTTGATATAATCGGAAATAACTGCTTTTTTGAACAGACCGCCCATGATCAGCAGCAGTGCCTGCGCACCAGCCCCCCGCTCGGGGGAAAGCGGCTTTCGGATCTGAGGGAGGAATTCCGAAGCACGGACGATAGGCCCGGCAACTAATTGCGGAAAAAAACTGACGTAAAAAGAAAAATCCAGGGATGCCTTCGCCCACGCCCTAAGCCCCGCTGCCCCCGCACTCAGCGGTGCCAACTGACGCCGGTAAATGTCAATGGTATAGCTTAGGGTTTGGAAAGTATAAAAAGAAATACCTGCCGGGAGCAGGATATCTACCGTGCCAAAGTTTTTGTCCAATACCAGGGACAGGGTATTGAGGAAGAAAAGGGTATATTTAAAATAGGCGAGAATCCCCAGGCTGATCAATATACTCGCCCATAGGTAATATCGGCGCCAGCGCTGCTGAACGGCACTGAAAATGGCATGGCCAAGGCTAAAGTTAACCGCTGTTGCAAGGAGCAGGAATACCAGGTGCCAGCCACTGGATTTATAATAAAAAAAACATGAAAAGGCAAAAAGGTAAAGGATGCGCGCATTGGCTTTTTTCAGGAACAGCAAATAACCTCCATAGAATACGATAAACAGGACGAAGAAAGGAAAGCTGTTGAAGAGCAGGGGCCGGGCCGGGTCGTAGGTAAGTAAAGACATAAGCCCATCGAGGGTCGGCAGGTCGTTCATGGGCGTTCAGATGGTCCCGCTCCGGGCGGTGTCCTCCCCGAGGAGGAATTTGAGTAAAAAAGTACTGATCCGCTCCGCACCATTAAAATTAAAGTGGGTGTAGTCCCAGTTGGCCATACGCTGACGCTCCACCCACTCAACCATGGAACCTTCTCCCCCCATCGCTTCATAAATACTGAAAAATGGCACACCACACCGGAAAGCAGCACGGCGCTGGGCTTCGGTGATCCTGGCTACGCTGGGGTCCGAGCGCATAACCCCATTCACTTTGATGCTTTTGTCGGGAAGGCCAATGACCACAATACCCGCTCCGGGCATAGACTTTTTCAGGTGTAAGATCGTGTGTATCGTCTGCTCTTCGTACCAACTGTAGTCTTTAAGGTCGGCGTTGAGGACATTTAGCCCAAATTGTATAAGGATGAGGTCGTAGTCGAGGGCCTCATGGAAAGCAGCGAGCTGACGCTGGGGTATCCTGAGCAAACCAGTACCGCTGTTGCCCCGCATAGGGAAATTGTCAATGATAACGCCATCAGGGCTTTCCATACTGACCCCATAAATCGGGAGGCGATCCGGTATTTTGAAATCGAGCTTCACACGGGTGGCATTCCGGACAGGTAAGTTCAGGATATTCAATAGCGCAGGGGCTTTGAACGCGATTTCCAGCCTTTCTGTACCCACTTCGAGCCCAATGCGGCCAAGGATTTGCGAATCCTGCGCCACTGCGCCTTCTGGCCTGCCGTAGAGCAGCCGGGCTTTGGGAAAGTACCTCGTCCCGGAAAAAGCTTTTCCCGCACTGAAACTTACCCAAGGGGTAGCATCCGGGATTGCCGCAGGTACGGCAGGGGTATCGGCACTATCGCGGCCACTCCCCGGGTCAGGGGATAGGGTGGAGGCAGCAGTGAAATAATTTCCCGCAATCCCTACAGGGAGCCGCTGTTTATCCGACCTCGGCTTGTGCCGCTGCCAGTGTCCGGATGCCGTCTGATAAACAGTGCGCCTGAAATTATACACCGCAGGCAGAATCGGCAGAAAACCTACGCCCGATCCCCCATAACGCTGCTGGAGGCTTTCCCGGCGGGTCTGCGAAATAAGGTCGCCTTCTACGGAAGAGTCCCCGAAATATGCAATGCGGATTTGCTCGCGTCCCGCTTTTAATAATTGCTGAAAGCCTTGTAAATGAACGCTTCCTTTATAACTGGCAAATGCAGGGGTGAACGCTTCCGGCGGAAGCACAGCCTCCGGCGCAATGGGTAAAGGGGGAGGCACGGTAATGGCCAGGCGCTCTTGCTCGCGCAATGACAAAGGGCCATTATCCGGAACCGAAGCCTCCGGCCAGAACATCGAAAGGGGGTCGTAGGTGCGGAAATGCCCCTGCAGCCAAGGTATGGTGCGGTGCAACCATGGGTAGGCCAAAAGCAAAGCCGCCGCCATCAGCAGTATCCCAAAGCTCCGAAAAAATGGTTTGTTTTCCATAAAGCATAGGCCATGGTTGCCAGCACAGGTAGAACAGTCAATGTGATATCCTGGCTGCCGGATGGCTACCATTCGATAAATATACAAAGTTTTGTATTTGGCAAAATATTTTTGGTGAAAAGTCCTGATTGTAAATCTTTATTTTGTAAAAAGCGGATAAAAGTCTGTAGATTTAAATTACCGCGCCTGGCTGGTGAGCAAGCGGTTTACTTGGGTAAGCGTAATCCGTTGGGCAGGCTTCGGTTTCTGGCCGGGAGGTTGCTCGCCCGGCAGTTGTTCCGTACACTTTGCCCCGGCGAAATATGCCCGCTCATAATCGGTTCTGCCGGTAAGCCATTCTTAGGTTCCAGGCCCCAATGGGGAGTTAGTATCGCACATTCCGGGGCCATAGTTGCCTGCGCCCTGAACACCCGGGGCCACGTGGGAATAGATGCCGAGGCAATCCGTCCGGTTGATTTTGCCGTTTTTGAGGCTTATTTCCTGTCTCAGGAGTGGGAATACGTCCGGCAGCACAGCGATCCTGCATACGCTTTTATGGAGCTCTGGACGCGGAAGGAAGCTGTGGCAAAAGCCGATGGCAGGGGAATGGGCATGGATTTTCTAAGTATAGATACCTTGAAAGACACCATACAGACAGAAGGGGTGCGTTGGGGTTGTAGGACCATTGATTTCGGAGGAGGGTATGCTGCTGCCGTGGCTTATTCCCCGAACGGCCCTCCCGCTGAGATGCAGCTTCAGCAAATTGAAATGAATGAATTATTTGATTCGTTCTGACTCCATCACCCCAAATCTGTTCAGGCAAAAAATATTACAGCTGTATGCGTACGTTGAAAGAAGAACAGGACATTGCTATTATCGGGCTGAGCTGTCGCTTCCCCCAGGCCAACAGCCCGGAAACATTCTGGCAGCTAATCGCCGAAGGCCGGTCGGTATTTCAGCCAATGCCGGAAAGCAGGAAATTGCGCCATACATCGGAAAACCTGAACAGTATCGTGGCTGGTTTTCTTGAAAATCCGTATCTGTTTGATAATGATAGATTTGGAATCCCTGATGCGGAGGCGGTTTTTATGGATCCCCAGCAACGTATCATGCTGGAACTGGCAGTTGAGGCAATGGAAAACGCTGGTTATACCAACTGGGGCAACCAGCAGGTCGGGGTATTTATCGGCGCCGACCAACAGGCTTATCAGGAAATGATTACCAGCCGCTGGTATCGTCGTAAAGCCTTGGATTATCTCCTGGGATCGGATACCTTTCAACGTATTCCAGCGGAAATACGGCAGGCGCTGCAGTCGGATATAGAAGCATTGCGTTCGATAGAACCACTGCCGCCCCACGCCCTTGTCGGCAACCTGCTGAATATGATACCAGGGAGGATCGCCCATGAACTGAACCTGAAGGGGCCGGCTTTTTCTGTTGATACGGCTTGCTCTTCTTCGCTGGTAGCCGTACACCTGGCCTGTGAGTCCTTGAAGCGGCAGGAATGCGATTGGGCGCTGGCGGGTGGCGTAAACCTGAATCTGACGCCTTCGGTATTTCAATATATGGGTGCTGCCGGCGTGATTTCTCCTTCCGCTAAGTGTATCCCCTTTTCCCGGGATTCCGATGGTATCCTTCTGGGTGAAGGCGCCGGAATGGTGGTACTCCGGCGATTGGAAGACGCAATGCGTGACCAGGATGCCGTTTGGGCCGTAATCCGGGGCTCCGGAATGAATAACGACGGCCGGTCGCTCGGCCTGATGGCACCTTCCTGGAAAGGCCAACTGGCATTGCTGCAAAATACCTATGCACGGGCGGGTTTCGACCCGGGTAAGATCTCAGCAATCGAAGCACATGGTACCTCCACCAGAATTGGCGACGGCGTGGAACTATCCGTCGTAGAGAAATTCTTCCCCCTGAGCCCGGAGCAACCAATTTCGATTGGGTCGGTAAAATCCAATTTCGGCCATACGCTCGCAGCAGCAGGTATCGCAGGGTTGCTTAAAATGGTACTGGCAATCCATTACAAAAAATTGCCGCCCACACTCCATGAAGCAATAGACCCCAATAAGCGATTGGCCGAAAAGGGTATTCGCATACAAAGCGAACTCGCTGCCTGGAATGCTGAAGGCCTGCGTTCTGCCGGTGTCAGCTCCTTCGGCTTTGGCGGTACCAATGCACATCTTATCCTCGAAGAACCAGTCGGGTCGCCAGTATTTCATCCGGCCCCGAATACCATATATGCCGGGAAAAGTTTCTTTTATGATTTTTTTCCGGAGCTTGTTCCTCAAAATGAGGCAATTGCTACGCCTGGCTGGGAGGAAATCCCCTTGAAGATACCCGCACGCACTTTCGAACCGGCTTGCTGGGTTTTGCTGGGTTTTGATCAAAGTGACCTGCAGCGTTTGTCAGAGGAACTGCGTGGGCACAGTACGGTGCCATCGTACCGTGTGCTTTGTGGGATGGATGGTCTCCCAGGTGTTTTTACCCGTACCGGCGAATTCGATTTTTATATTGATCCCGGCAATGCGGATCACTATCGCTGGCTGATGGCCAGTTTTCAGAACGAAACGCCGCTTGGCGTGCTTTTAATGGCCGGCAGCTTTATGGAAACAACCCCCACCGCATGCATTCAGCAGGCATTGTCGGGGTTCCGTTTTTTGTTGCAAACAATTAAACAGCGGGGCAAAAGTAAAATCTGGATCTCCACGACCAGCGCTTACAAGGTGGATGCTACCGGACAAAGCCGACCGCAACAACGGGCGCTGGCGGTACTGGCTGCCGGTGCACTGGAAGAAAACCCGGAGCTAAGGGGCGCACTGGTTGATCTGGGCAGCCTTCGGGACGGTAAGGATATGACCACATTGATATCGTTGCTCGGTACGACGGCATCCGAACCGTTGATTATCCGGGGTAAAAAGCAATTTATACCGGTCTTAAAACCTGCCGGAAATAACCGTACCGAAATTCCATATTTGAATATAAAACCCGGAGGGATTTATCTCGTAATCGGCGGCTCGTCAGGGATCGGCGCGTTGTTGGCAGAATATATTACCCGGAAATCTGCCCGAATGGTCGTTGTCAGCGGCACGCGTAGCCGGGAAGCACTGCCACAGGCATTGGCTGCCCTTATACCGGGGAAAGTGACCTACCTGCAGAACGATGCCACAAATAAAGCATCAATGGCAGCACTGATCGGTGAGGTGGTTGAAAAGTATGGGGAACCTGATGGTATCGTTTATGCGGCGGGTTCTATCGGATTCGGTTCGTTGCTGAATAAAAAACAAGAGGATTTTGAGCGCGCTTTTTTTTCTAAAATGGCGGGTGTATGTTACCTGGCCGAGTGTCTGGAGCATCACCGACCGGATTTTGTTTATACGATTAGCTCAATCTCCAGCCTTACGCCCGCATGGTCGGGGGGGATGGCCGACTACGCGGCGGCCAACGCTTTTTTGGATGCGCTGGCGGAAAGTAAACACCACCACCCGGTAACGTGGATTTCCTGTTCCTGGGGGTTGTGGCAAAATACCGGTATGGCTGCGCGGCTGGGCGAGGGCCTCAAGGGCTTTACTCCGGAAGAAGGGCTGGAATTGTTCGATGCCACCCTGGCGGCAGGGTGGCCGCACTGCATCGCCCTGCCGCCAGGTCAGCAATCCGTGTTTTCACCACAGTTTTCATTAAAAAAGACGGTGGAACAGCTCGGAAAACCAATGGATGTTCCATCAATTATACCCAACGTGGGGGGAAATGTCACTGCAGCCAATGGTTCGGCCCAAATGGAAGACGGCCTGCAGGAGTATGAGTCGCAGGCAGCCAGTCATAGAACCGGACTCATCCAGATGCTCAAATCCTATATTGCAGAGGCCGTGCAAACTGCCCCGGAAAATGTCAGCGAAACCGACTCTTTTTACCAACTGGGGCTTGATTCGCTGAGTGCTGTGGATGTGGCGCAAAAAATTGAACTCCATACAGGAAAAGTGTTACATCCGACTATTCTGTTTGAATACGATACTATCGCCGCCCTGGCAGGGTATCTTGAAAATGGCAGTACCAGTACCCCTGCGGAGCTGCCAGACCCGGAACCGGTTGCAATACCGGTAGCGCGTTTTCCACTGATCGGCGCTCAAAAAACCTTTTATGCGCAGCAGCTTTTTTTTCCGGAAAAACCCTGTAACATCCTCGTGAATGTGGCGTTGGAGCAGCCCATGGATCCAGTAAGCCTGCAGGCCGCACTAAACCTGGTCGTCGAACGTCACGAAGCCCTGCGCCTGGCGTTTGAAATGACAAACGAGGGTCCGGTGCAGTATGTCCTGAACAAAATAGACGTACGGGTTGCTTTCAAAATATGTGCAGACGCGACAGCCGTTCTGGCGCTGGAAGATGAACTCGTCAACGAGGTATTTGACCTGGAGGCGCCTCCTCTTTTTCGCCTTGTCCACGTTTCGTCGCCCGGCTATCCCGCTGCGTTGATGCTGATGATGCACCATCTGATTTTCGACGCATGGAGCATGTATGTGTTGCTGAAAGAGTTATTGGCAGTGTACGGGCAAATTTCCCGCGGCGAAACGCCCGATGAAAAGCAGAAAGGCCCGGCTTTCAGCGACTATGTGCAGTTTCAACAACAGGTAATCCAGCAACAGGATACCAGGGCTATAAAAGCCTACTGGACCAGTGCGCTGGATAACGCACTCTGGGGATTACCGCTACCCTACCGCCCAACGAGGGGGGGGCGCAGTCAATACCGCATGGTGACGGGTGAACTTGGGATAGCGGCCACCGCACGGCTAATACAGGAAAATCAGGGACAGCGCCTGTCTGTCTTTCATTCCCTGCTGGCAGCGTTATTGCTCACCCTGCAACAGGAAACCCGCAGGACCGATATCATCATCCGGGTGGCGAACGCCAACCGGGATGCCGCGTTTCCAGGTATTGAGTCCCTCGCGGGATGCCTCGCCGATGCCTTGCCGCTACGTCTGGAACTGCGGGCAGGGGATGATCTGGCGACCGTAGCGCCGGGGGTCAGGCAGAGAATGCTGGAGGCACTCCGCCACTCCGGCGTGTCTTCGCAGGATATTGCGGAATTACCCATTGGCAGGCAGGACGATGGACCAGTGGTACTTTCTCCGGTCGGCCTGAGTTTTCTGCCCATACATCATTTAGGAAAAGAAACGCCGATGCCAGGGCAGATCCGCTGCCGTACAGCCCTGCCATTTACCGATATTTCAGTAATTTGCTTTATTGAAAATGACAACCTTAAATGTTGTTGGAATTACGATGAGGCAATATTCGATACACGGGATATTATCCGCATTAAAGATACTTTTTTACAAATTTTGAGCCCGTCCACGTCTTTGCTTTCCCCGGTGGCACCGCTGGAAATGCCGGCCGTACAGTTGTTCCCTTCTTGTCCGATGCTGCACGAAAAAGTATGGGCCGCTTGTGGGCAGTTTGGATCCCACACGGCCGTGGCTGCACCGGAAGGGGACCTCACGTATGGCGAATTGGCCGCCAGGAGCAAGCTGCTGGCACATACCCTTGCAGTCCAGCTGAAAGAAACAGAAGAAGCTGTGGGTATTTTTGCTTACCCGGGTACGGTTGCCGTTATTGGAGTTACAGGCATTCTTGCCTCCGGACGTGCTTTTGTACCCCTTGATCCCGATTGGCCTGCCGGCAGGATAGCAGGCATTCTTGCCCATGCAGGCGTCGAAACGATTGTCGCCCCGGCTGAATTATTGCCCTTATTAAATGCTTACACTGCCGTTCAGGAACAAGTCAGGACGGTAGTCGTACCAGATGGCCTGGCCGGGCCTGTTCTTTGGTCTGGCAAATCAGCGATTATCAGGGTAGAAGAAAGACCGCCTGCTTCCCTGAGCCTGCCGAAACTGGATGACCCCGCCCGCCTGGCCTACGTGATGTACACTTCCGGCACTTCAGGACAGCCCAAGGGCGTGATGGTCACCCACCAGGCCGTAGAAGTTTTTTTGAACTGGATAGCTGAAACATTTTCAATTAACGGGCAAGACCGGTTTATCCATACTTCTTCGCTCGGATTTGGAGGGTCAATACGGCAGATATTTTCTACCCTGCTGGCTGGTGCTACGATCTACCCTATCCCCCGGACTTCACTGAGGGACCCACAGGCACTTTACCATTTTCTCGAATACCATCGGATTACCCTGCTCAATACCGTACCTTCGGTAGTGAATAATCTTCTGGAATGGGCGGCTACGCTGCCCGATGGCGCTGGTGGTGCAAACAGACTGCCCGGTCTGCGCTATGTACTGTTGGGTGGCGAAACCCTGTATGCGGGTACGGTACACCGCTGGCAGCAATACTTCGGGGATCGCAGTACTATCGTAAATCTGTATGGATCAACGGAAACCATCGTGAATGCCACCAGCTACTTCATTGACCCTAAAACGCCGGCTGAACACGGCGGGATGCCGATTGGATTCCAGAAGAAAGGCTCTCTGGTGCGGTTGATCAACCAGCAAGGCCGGATTTGTGCAGCAGGCGAAACAGGGCAAATCTATGTGGGCGGCCCCTGCCTCGCCAAAGGATATTACCGGGAAAAAAACCTCTCGGAAGAAAAATTTGTCCGGTTGTATCTGCCTGAAGCAAGCGGCGTTTTTTTTAGTACCGGCGATCTGGCCCAGGCAGATGAAACAGGCTTACTGCACTTTATCGGACGGAATGACGATCAAATCCAATTGTACGGAAACCGCGTTGAACCAAGCGAAATCGAAGAGGTTATTTACCAAACCCGTCAGGTAAAAAATGTTGCTGTAGTTGACAATCGTTTAGCGGCCCAACACCAGCTCGTCGCTTTTGTTGAACTGATCCAAACAGGGCTGAAACCTTCTGCCCTGCAGATCCGCGACTTCATCGCAGAAAGATTGCCGGCATATATGGTGCCGCACCGGATCATCCTGCTCGACCGCCTGCCCCTGAACCAGGCAGGTAAAACAGACCGGGCTGCCCTGCGCAGTATGCTGGCTGAAGAAATGCAATCCCCGGAGGGTGTGCCTGAACCGGAAGGCCCTATGACTCCTACAGAGGCGACCATCGCTGGGGTCTGGCAAAAACTCCTCCATACCAGCAGGATTAACCGCGGGGACGACTTTTTCCGCCTGGGCGGCGATTCCATCATGGCCCTCGAAATGTTGCACCGGTTGCGGCCACACTTTGCCGTGTTGCCCAGGGCCATCACCTTGTTTAAAGACCGCAAGCTTTCGGTCCTGGCCCGTTCTATTGATTTGTTAAATCCCACAGCCGATAATCCGCCTCCCCCTGTCGCGGCAGAGCTGACGGAAATCTTAAAGCGCTATCCCCTTTCGCCTTCTCAGAAAGGTTTTGTGCTGTTGAAAAAAATCTTCCCGGCCACATCGCCCAACTGGGTCGGACAGTTGTTGATGCAGGGCAACTTTCAGCCGGTACTGCTGACAAAAGCGATGGACTATGTGATCGGCCGGCACCCCATGCTCCGTACCTTAATCTTTACGGAAGGCCTGCAAACGTGGCAACAAATCATAGATATACAGGAAGCACCTGTCCGGATTTTTGATATTTCCAGCCAAAGTCCGCACGAGCAGTGCCTGGTACTCGATGCGGCTTTTGTACAATTTCAAAACTTCGATTTTGACCTTTCCCAATACCCGCTTTTTCAGGTGCATTTGTACCAGACTGGCGATCGGTCTGGCGTATTACTGATTTCTATGCACCATGGTATTACCGATGGCTGGAGTACGCATATTTTATTGAATGATCTCATGCGCGCTTACCATCAGATTCTGGATGGCCAGACGCCCGATTTGGGCCCGCCGCCGCCCCTTTACGCTTCAATTGTACCTTTGCTGAGCGCCAAACTCGCGGATGATGCGATGGAGGGGGTACATTCGGTCTATTGGAATAAAGTATTTACCCGCTTGCCCGCTTTCACACCCCCCGCTGATACGGATGCAGGTCCATCCCTGAGCTTTGTCCTGCCCGCCGAAACCAGGTTAAAATTGCTGAACTGGAGTAAAGCGAATGGCGTAACCTTGTATAACCTGGTGCTTGCCTTGTATGCCCGCTCCCTGATGCAGCTCTACAGTACAACCGATCTACTCATAAATACAGCGGTAAACGGCAGGGAACTACCCGTTGAAAATGTTCAGCAGATCGTCGGATGTTTTGCCCGGAGTTTGCCCCTGCGCGTAATGCTGGAGTGGGAAACAGATCTATTGACTTGTGTAAAAAAAATAGCGCATATTTTTCTCGAAGCGCTCGGCCACCAGGATATTGCTCCTGCCGAATTATTCAGAATAGCCACAGGTACTGGTCTGGCCACTGCGATCTTCTCCGCTAACCGCTTCTATTTTTCCTTCATGGATTTTTCAGCACTGGAGCAGTTCAATGGCCCGCACCTCTCACTGCTTTGGGAGGAGTCGGCCTTTGCCTTCAATGCCGGTGGTGCGGGGTCGGAAATCATGATGGGGGTGAATGTGGCGGAAAAAATGCACATCAACCTGAATGGTTATGCACCTTCGGGGAAGAAATTGGAATTTAAGGCCCTGTTTCTGAAGGAAATTGAAGGCATAGAGGACTTTTCAAATACTATTGATACGGCATTGATCGCGTACTTTCCCGGAAAGAGCTGGATGCAATCGCTATTTCCTCAGATGAATGGGGCGGCAATACCGGCTCAGTGGGTTTCCCGGCTGTTCAGTTCGGGTCGGCCCAGATTATTGGAGCGGGTCACGACGCCGTTCGGGATCAGTGGCGCAGTATTTTTGCCGTTTGATGCCGAGGAGTTGTACGCGTTTTCCATGGAACGGCGGGTGGAGGAAATTCGGAAAGCGATAGAGGTTGCACGTTGCCATGGTGCAAAAACAGTATCTCTGGCCGGTACTTTGCCGGCCCTCACGAATTACGGGGTTGCCGTTGCCCGTGTACTTGGCGCGCAAGGGATGGGTACGCCCCCGATAACGCTTACTACCGGCCATGCCGGCACCGTGGTGGCCGTTGTGAAAATGGTTGAAAAAGTATTGAAGGCAGTATCGGCCAACATTTACGACCTGAGCATCGCAATACTCGGTTTTGGGGCTATCGGTCAGGCTTCGCTATCGCTTTTGCTGAACAAACTGGGCAATCCTGCCAGTCTGATTATTGCCGACCTGGAGGCACAACTGCCCTATCTCGATCGGGCGCTAAACACCCTGAAGGCAAAATATGCCGGCGAACTGGTAGTTGTTGGAGTCCGGGACCAGTATATCCCCGACGATTTTTATGCTGCCGATTTGATCATTGGGGCGAGTTCCTCCGGCCAGATCCTCGAGGTGGAGCGTTTTCGACCAGGTACGATCCTGGTGGACGATTCTTTCCCGCCAGCCGTAAACCTCCCTGCGGCAATAAAACGCATGCAAACAAGGGCAGACGTATTGCTCCTGGGGGGCGGTAAACTGAAGATGTGTGCCCGGCAAATCAGTCAATTTGCCCCCGAAATACCAGAACACATCCTGATGCCAGTGCTTCAGTCTTTGGGCAATGAAGGCATGCCCGGTTGCCGTGCAGAGCCCCTGCTCCTTCAAAGTACGCCGGGGCTTCCTCCGACCATTGGGCTTGTTGAAGAAGGAAACGCCGCACTGTATTGGGAAGCGTGCAATACCCTCGGGGTTGAGGCGGTTCCGCTTCATCTGGCCGGGTTCAACGTGCCGGAAACCCTGACCAACCTTATCGGAAGGATGATTAAAGAAAAAAAGAACCGCAGTCGTCATGAATAAATTCGCATCCAAAACGATTCTGATTACAGGGGCAACCGGTAAAATCGCCCTGGCGTTCGCCGAACTGGCATTGAGCGAAAACCCGAAGGTGGTGGTGCTTTCCGGCATAGACGACGTGAAAGGCAAAGCGTATGCACGTGCGCTGGGCGAAAAATGCTGCTACCGCCACCTGGATGTAACCCGCCAATCCGACTGGCAGGAAACGATGTCGTTTATAAAAGAAAACTTCGGTTGCCTGGATGTACTCGTCAATAACGCGGGTATAACCGGAACGGGTTTGCAGCCGCCTATGCTCGGGTTGGAAAATTCCTCCCTCTCATCGTGGCAGGAAGTGATCCGGAATGATCTGGACAGTATTTTCCTGGGCTGCCGGGAAGCAATAGAATTATTGAAAAACTCCGGTAGTGCTGCCATCGTGAACATCGGCTCCCGGAGCAGCCTGGTCGCCCGCCCGGATCGCATGGCTTATGCCGCCGCCAAAGCCGCAGCGGTCAGTCTGACCAAATCAGTGGCAATCTACTGTGCAGAGCGAGGGTATAATATCCGGTGCAATATTGTCCTTCCCAGTACAATACTCACCGAGATGTGGGATCCCGTGCTTGTGCGGCAGGACGGTTTCGATGAAAATCGTTACCGGCAAATAGCAGACCGCATCCCACTCAGGCGGTTCGGGCGTGCAGAAGAAGTGGCCAAGGCGATTTTATTTCTGGCTTCGGATGATTCCTCCTACATCACGGGCACAGAAATTATCATTGATGGCGGTGCGCAGGCACAGGATGTGCTGCGCGGTCAAATATGGGAGTAGCTATCTACAGCAATATCATAGACCGGCAAACCACTCCTGGAAGTACTCCCCGAGAAATGGTACGGTTTTTTTCCTCCCTTCTACTGCAGCAATGAAGCCAATCACCCACAGAAAGAATGTGGCTACCGCTGCTATAATCCCTACTAGCCAACCGAGTAAAGGGACGTACATAACGATCCTGATTGCAAGGACGATCACAAACAGACCCAAAGATTGCCGGAGGTGAAAAGAGGCCAGGTCGGATTTTGGGTTGTTCAGGATAAAGGCAATTATCCATCCGATAGGCATGAGATAGGAGATGATCCCGATTACTTTTGGATCATTGATGCGATGGGTATCCGTTGGACCTTGACTTGTCATTTGCTTTATTTTTTATTGAAAAATAGGACAATAATTGTCAAAATGAAATAAAACCCGATAAAACCCCGAAATTTTCCGTCAAACACCCTGTCAATGACTAAAATCATTCAGAAGGCCTGCGTGTTGTCAACCGCGTTTCGATTAAAAAAGATTAGTTTAGGGGCAGTCAGTAATGGGTTGTGTAAAAAGCCTCCGGCCTTCATTTGG
>JBEIGB010000058.1:0-24439 GCA_040382095.1 Lewinellaceae bacterium | reverse complement strand
CCTTGGGGGGCTTCCCCCTAAAAATATTTTTTCCCCCCGCTGTTTTTTTTTTTTTTTTTCAAACAAAAATAAATCAAAACGGCGCTGTGAGAAAATTTTATTCTGCTGCTGAAGGCGGCAGAAGGCAGAAGCGGAATACTTTTTACACAATCTCAAGTTTTACATATTTTTTTTCGGCGACAGGTTGTTTTTAAAAAATTATTCCTTATATTTAAGGGTATTAACCATATTTATTTAAAAACACCTGATCCCTATTTATGGAGCCTACCAATATCCGGGACCCGGAGTATTTCCACAAAGTGGTGGACTGCCAGTACGCTTGTCCGGCCCATACACCTGTACCCGAATACATCCGTCTGATCGCGCAAGAGAAATATACCGAAGCGTATATGGTCAACTGGGAATCGAATGTTTTCCCGGGTGTTTTAGGGCGTACTTGCGATAGGCCCTGTGAGCCGGCATGCAGAAGGGGACGGGTAGAAGCAGAACCAGTGGCAATATGCAGGCTCAAACGGGTAGCAGCAGACAATAAAGGCAGTGTACGCCAGTTGATGCCCCAGGGACCTTTTCCTTCTAACGGCAAACGCGTCGCGCTGGTCGGAGCCGGACCGGCTTCCCTGACTGTTGCCCGCGACCTGGCCCCGCTCGGCTACGAAATCCACCTCTTCGATGAACAACCTCTGGGCGGTGGTTTTATGCGCAGCCAGATCCCGGCCTTCCGCCTGCCGGAATCGGTACTCGACGAGGAGGTGGGCTATATCCTGGATCTGGGCATCCACACACATTTTAAATACTATGTGCCCAGTTTGAAAGCCCTGCTGGAAACCGGTGGCTACGATGCGATCTTTGTCGGTACCGGTGCCCCAAGGGGCAGGGACCTACCGGATTTGCCCGGACGGCAGGAAGGGGCAGCGAATATCCATATCGGCATCAACTGGCTGGCCAGTGTGGCTTTCGAACACATCCACAAAATAGGAAGAAAGGTCATTGTCCTCGGCGGCGGGAATACCGCGATGGATTGCTGCCGCACCGCAAGACGGCTCGGCGGTGATGAAGTCAAAGTCATCGTCCGTAGTCCTTTTTCGGAAATGAAGGCTTCGCCCTGGGAAAAAGAAGACGCACAACACGAGGATATCCCTATCATTGATAACCACGTTCCAAAAGCTTTTATCGTAGAAAACGGCACGCTGAAGGGCATGACTTTCGAAAAAGTCAGGGTCGAATGGACGAACGGCCGGCGCAAACTTCTCCCGACCGGCGAGCCCGAGGTGTTCGTCGAAGCGGATGATGTACTTGTCGCCATCGGCCAGGAAAACAGCTTCCCGTGGATCGAACGCGATATCGGCATTGCTTTCGACGAGTGGGAGATGCCGGTTGTGGACCCCACCACCTTCGTCTCTACGCATCCCCGGGTTTTCTTTGGCGGCGATGCCGCTTTCGGTCCGAAAAACGTTATCACTGCCGTTGCCCACGGACATCAGGCAGCGATTTCGATTGACCTCCTCTGTCAGGGCAAAGCACTTACTGATCGGCCCGCACCATTCGTCAACCTCATCAGCCAGAAAATGGGCCTCCATGAATGGGCTTATGACAGCGAAGTAGTAACCGATATCCGCTACACTGTGCCCCTCGCCGAAAAGCAGGCCGTATTGAAAAACAGAAAACTCGAGGTCGAATTGGGCTTCTCTCCGCTTCAAGGGTATAAAGAAGCCCAGCGATGCCTCAATTGCGATGTCCAAACAGTGTTCAGCGCTGAAAAATGTATCGAATGTGATGCCTGTATGGATATTTGCCCTACCTCCTGTATCACCTTCACCAACAATGAAACAGAGGATATCCTGCGCACGATGCTCAACGCCCCCTCGACCAACATGGAACAAGACCTCTACGTCTCCGGCCCGCTGAAAACAATGAACGTCATGGTCAAAGACGAAAACGTCTGCCTGCACTGCGGCCTGTGCGCCGAACGCTGCCCAACCGCCGCATGGGATATGCAGAAATTCTATTATCAGGTAACCAAAGCCGATCGCCGATCATGTCAGTACCACTAAGTATCAACGATTTTGTAGTGCGCTTTGCGAATGTGAACGGGACTGGCTCCGCCAGCGCCAATTCCCTGTTTTGCAAGTCTATCTTTCGAATGGGCATACCTGCCACTCCAAAAAATATCTTTCCATCAAACATCCAGGGGCTACCTACGTGGTACGAGGTAAGGGTAAGCGAAAAGGGATACCTTGGCAGAAGGGAGGGCATTGACCTCATGGTCGCTGTAAACCCACAGAGCTTACAGGCAGATATCCAAAGCGTACGGGATGGCGCCTACCTTATCTATGACAGTACCAAGAAAATGCCCCCGCATTACCATCGGGAAGGGCTCCAATTCATGGGCATCCCTATGATGGAGATGTGCAATGAAGCTTATTCCGATGCCCGGCAGCGGCAATTGTTCAAAAACATTATTTATGTTGGTGCCCTTTCCGCGCTGTTGGACATTGAGTTTGAAGTCTTCGAAGGGCTGCTCGCCGACCAGTTTGCCGGCAAAGAGCGGCTCATCGAACCCAATATCAAGGCCCTGAATATCGGCAGGGATTACGTCCACCGCCATTTTGAGTATCCGCTGAACATCCGCGTCGAACGCCGGGATGCCATCGGGGATGCGGTTCTGGTGGACGGAAACGCAGCCTGTGCCCTTGGCGCCGTTTATGGGGGTGCAACCGTAGCCGCATGGTATCCGATTACCCCTTCTACTTCCGTTGTGGAATCTTTTATGGATTTTGCAAAAGCGTATCGGGAAGACAACGAGACCGGCACGCGCAATGTCGCCATTATACAGGCAGAGGACGAACTGGCCGCTATCGGTATGGTCATCGGTGCCAACTGGAACGGGGCAAGGTCTTTTACCGCCACCAGCGGCCCCGGCCTTTCCCTGATGAACGAATTTCTCGGGCTTGCTTACTTCGCGGAAATCCCTACGGTGCTGATTGACGTTCAGCGTACAGGTCCCTCTACCGGAATGCCTACCCGTACACAGCAGTCCGATATCCTGGAAGCTGCCTATGCTTCTCACGGCGATACCAGGCATATCCTCCTTTTCCCTTCTAACCCCAGGGAGTGTTTTGATATGACCGCAACTGCTTTCGATCTTTCCGAACAGCTCCAAACACCAGTGATCGTCATGACCGATCTGGACCTCGGTATGAACGACCATATTTCCCCGCCTTTTGAATGGGACGATCAACGAAAGTACCACAGGGGAAAAGTGCTTTCTGCAGAGGCACTCGAAGGCATTGAGCGCTTTGGCCGTTACCTCGATGTGGATAATGACGGCATCCCTTACCGGACACTCCCGGGGACACACCCCACTAAAGGTGCTTTTTTCACGCGGGGCACCTCACGTGACGAATACGCCGCTTATACGGAAAATGGCGCGGCCTACAAACGCAACATGGACCGCCTGATCAAAAAGTGGGATACTGCAAAGGGATACGTCCCGGCACCGGCATTTTATCAGGAAGGGCAGCGGGCACCTTATGGGATGCTCTTTTTCGGTACTTCACGTCATTCTTCTGAAGAGGCTATGGATATCCTCGAAGAAGAAGGTATCCGCCCGGATGGCATCTTGCTAAAGTCTTTCCCTTTCCACCAGGAAGTCGTCGCTTTCCTGGAATCTCATGAGATGGTCTTCGTCATAGAACAAAACCGCGACGCCCAGATGAAGAGCCTCATGATGATCGAGCTTGGAATCTCCCCCAATAAACTCATTTCTGTATTAAACTATGACGGAATGCCCATAACCGCACAGCATATCGTCAGGAAAATAAAAGAATACCTTTAGTTATGACATACTTAAAGCCAAAATTCCGCCATCCGGAGCTGCCGAAAAATCAACTCGGCTATACGATTGATTACTATGAGGGTGCTTTATCCACCCTATGTGCCGGGTGTGGCCACGATTCGATCAGTGCCTCGATTATTCAGGCTGCTTATGACCTCAACATCATGCCCCACCGCCTGGCCAAGCTCTCCGGTATCGGGTGTTCTTCCAAGACACCGACCTACTTCCTCGGCAACTCTCACGGATTCAACAGCGTACACGGGCGCATGCCTTCAGTGGCCACTGGTGCAAGTATGGCGAACCGGGACCTCATCTACCTTGGGGTTTCCGGTGACGGGGATACGGCTTCCATCGGCATGGGGCAGTTCGTCCACGTCATCCGGCGCAACCTGAATATGGTGTATATTGTTATGAACAACGGCTGCTACGGCCTTACCAAAGGGCAGGACTCTGCAACCGCCGACGACGGCTCGGTTAATAAATCCGGGAATACCAACCTCTTTTCGGCGATTGACCTGGCAGGACTGGCCGTAGAACTTGGGGCAACTTTCGTCGCACAAAGCTTCTCCGGGGATAAAAAACAACTCACGCCCCTCATCAAAGCAGCAATCGCCCATCCGGGCTTCGCTTTCATCAATGTCATTTCCCCCTGTGTGACCTTCAACAATAACAAAGGTTCCACAAAATCCTATGATTACGTCCGCGAACATGTTAGTGCGATAGGGTCAGTGGACTTCGTCCCGGAACGCAGGGAAATCACTGCGAGCTATGCAGAGGGCAGTACACGCGACATCAAGCTTCACGATGGTTCCTGGCTGCGGTTCAGTAAACTCGACCAGCACTGGGACCCTTTTGACCGTCTTTCGACCATGAACGCGCTGCACCAGGCCAGGCAACGGAATGAAATCCTCACCGGGCTCTTGTATATGGACCAGCAGAAGGCGGACCTGCACGCGTTGCTTAAAACCCCCAACGTCCCGCTGAATACGCTTACAGAAAAGGAACTTTGTCCTGGTTCTGCTGCACTCAAAGATATCAACGCCGGCCTTCGGTAATCGGGGCTTCCTGCCGGATGTGCCGTTCCATAATCCGGAGAAGCTCTGTCCGCTCGGGGCCCCAGCAGTGTGGCTTGCCGTCTCCGTAAGTCACCGTGCCCTGATAGTCTGGTTTGGCCTCACGGAGGAATTCTTCCATTAGACGGACGGCGGGATCGAGGAAGTAGGTGTCCATATCCCCCATGTAGATATGGAGTTTGCCGCGGAGTTTTGGGCCGAGAGTGGCCCAGTTTTTTTGCAAATATTCGCGTAAGTCATAGTTTTCCTTCCAGTATTTTGCCACCTCCGGGTCAATTACCCCTGTGCGCTTATCAAAAAGCGGTTTTACATACCCATCCGGGCCAATCGGGCCGAAAACAGCTTCAAAAATATCCACCTGCTCGCCGGACCGGTTTTTGGTGCCCATCACCAGTTCCATGTGGTTGCGTTGGGCATAGGTAAGACGGGTCACACCATCCGTGCCGCGGTCGGAAGGCGTGGGGACTTTTACCCAGTTAAAGGTTTTGTAATAAGCATTTTTATCCGCGTAGATATTCACAGCCTGAAAATAGCGGAAATCCACCGGATCGGGGCAGAGGGAGAATGCACCTCCGAAAAAGTCGGGATGGAAAATTTGCAGGGCCAGCGCAATCCACCCACCTGTAGAACCCCCGGAAAGTACCCGTGCATAAGGCTGCCGGATAATGCGGAACTGCTCCTCCACTGCCGGGATGAGCTCCTGCATGATCGCATCCCCGTATGGGCCGGTATTCGGGGAATTGACCCCGTAACTGTCGTCGTAGTAAGGGCAGGGATGCTGGAAAGTCACCAGAATCATCTCCGGGCCTTCCCCGGATTGCCAGAACTGGCCAAACTCGTAGCCACTGCGCTGCCTTGATCCAGGTGTACCACCGGGATCCTGCTCGGTGAAACCATTCGGTGCTGCCAGCGAAAAGTGTCCCTGGATGTAATTTACGGGATAATACTTTTCCGGGTGTGCATCATAGCCGCGCGGAAGCAAAATCGTTGCTCCAAGGTACATAGGTTGACCCCAGAAGGCGGTAAGAATCTTACTCTGGAACTTGATACGCTTCACCCAGCGGGTATCCGCCGGAATATTTACGGGAGGAATGACCTTGTTGCAGTTCAGGATAATTTTCTGGGCTTTAGCCGGATCGAGATATACTTTTTGCACTTCGCTGTATATATTCCCCGGCGAAACCTGAAAATGCTGACCTTCCCACTGATCCTGGTGCATCCAGAGCGTATGCCCGTCCGCACGCCTGAATTCGGTATAAACATTGACAAAACCCTGGACATAGTATTCTCCCGCAGGTAATTCAGAGAGGTTTTCGAGTGGATATCCCAGGACGCTCTGATCAATCAATACGCCCATCCCAGGTGTCAGCCGCTCTATATCTTTCCCGAAAAATGGCGTGCCGTGTGTGCCAATCTGCAGCCGGGGCTCCCGGCTGTTCTCCTTGGAAATCATGACATATACCCGGCCAGTTATTGGCCCGGAATGCGCCGACTGGTCAAAAGATACGGAAAAACTCAGGCTTTTTCCACTTTTGGACTGTGCATTTGCCGGAATACCAGCTATTAAAAAAAAGAAAGCGATAGCTACACAAGTGAAAATTTTTCCGAAAGACATAGTTGTATTTTTTAATTAATTTCTGAGCCGATAGCCCTCGGCGATATGGCCAAATGACTTGCGAGACAGCCCCCAGAAAATTTTATGGTCTCTTCAAAACAATCCTTTTCTAAATCAAATCCGCATAAATGAGCAAACAAATAAATGGAATAATTGTGGCGCATAACCAAAGATAGAACTTTTTTAAAATTACGCCTTATTTTTGAGACCGATCCGGTCAAAATACCTATAAATTTTTTTGAAATGCCCTATACACAGCAAAAAAGAACGGTTGCTCTTTCATTCCTGATTGCAATAACCACATGGATAATCAGTTGTGACTCCTCAACACAAGCACCACGATGCATGGATGTACGATTCCCTGACTGATGCATATTACCTGCACTATTTTTCAAGAAAACAGCCCGATGAAGCACGCATACTCGAATTGAAATAGCATCTGAAACCAAAAAAATGATGTAAACATGCAAAAAACAGGTCTTTTGCTCTTTTTCCTTGGCATTTGTTTCATGCAGCCACTTGCCGCCCAACTGCGGCTACCGGGCTTTTTTTCTTCCGGGATGGTCCTGCAACAGCAGAAAACCAACCGAATATGGGGCTGGGCAGCTCCGGGACAATTCATCCAGGTGGACTTTATGGAAAAAAAATACCCCGCATTCGCAGACGAGCACGGACATTGGCAGATTTTTCTGCCGCCGCTTGCCGCAGGTAAAGCAGGGCAACTCCAGGTTACCGCAGGTGTCGAAAAACTCCAGTTCGACGACATCCTCATCGGAGAAGTATGGATTTGCAGCGGCCAAAGTAATATGGAATGGCGCATGAGCTGGATTGCCAACACCTATGACGATGAGCTAAAAACCGCTCAAAACGACCAGATCCGATTTGTCACCCTGCAAAAAGCTTTTGCCAATAGCCCACAAAAGGATGCGATCGCGGAAAAACCCTGGTCGGCAATCAGCCCCACCTCCCTGCCGGAATGCTCTGCTGTTGCTTATTTTTATGCCAAACGCCTCCAGGAGCAGCTCAAAGTACCCGTCGGACTTGTAATTACCAGTTGGGGCGGTACCCCAGCCGAGTCCTGGACCAGCTTCGAAGGCCTGCAACCTTTTTCTGGTTATACCGAAACCTATATCAATCAGATAAAACCCCTCGACCTTCAGGAAATTGCCCGCCGTCAGCAGAAAAACCGCGAGACCTATGCCCTGATGGTCCGGGAAAAACAACCCTATCTCCAAAGCGCGCTGCAGTTCGATTTTGACGACAGTAAATGGCAGCAGGTACAGATGCCCCGGCCATGGGAGCAACAAGGACTGGAGCAGCTCGACGGCATCATGGTGTACCGTTTTGCTTTTGATCTGCCCTCGGCTCTGTCAGGTAAAGCTGCTGTCCTCCATCTTCCCGCCATTGACGACTCGGACTCTACCTACCTCAACGGCGTTTGGATTGGTAGCGATAATCAGTGGAACGCGCCAAGGACCTATACTATTCCCAGAGGCGTCTTGCGCAAAGGGAAGAATGTACTTGCCATTCGCGTTCAGGACAATGCCGGTGGCGGAGGATTTGCAGCGCAGCCGGATAAATTTTTTCTCCTTATCCAGTCCCGCAGAATCCCCTTGTCCGGAATCGGGCGCTATGAAATGATCGCACCCTTCGAACAGGTGGAATCCGGTCCTGTCCCCCATGCAGGTACAGCCCGCAGTATTGTATAATGCCATGATTGCACCGTTGCTGCCGCTCGCAATGCGCGGGGTAATCTGGTACCAGGGCGAAAGCAACGCCAACCGCGCAGCAGAGTACCGGGCCCTGTTTCCCGCAATGATCCAGGACTGGCGCAACCGCTGGGGGCAAGGGGAATTTCCTTTCCTTTTTGTCCAGCTTTCGTCTTTCGGGAAGCTGCAGTCCACACCAGTCGAAAGTAACTGGGCCTTGTTGCGCGAAGCACAAACCATGGCCCTTCGCCTGCCGAATACCGCCATGGCCGTGACGATTGATATCGGGGACCCCGCAGATATCCACCCAAAACAAAAAAAAGAAGTCGGCGACCGCCTGGCTGCGGAAGCCCTGCGCATGGTGTATGCGCAAAATACGGCGGTGTCTGCAGGGCCAAAACTTATTCAGTTTATGGCGCAGGGGAACAGGGCCGTGCTGGAATTTGAGCACGCCGGCAGCGGGCTGACTGCCCGGGGAGGGCCGTTGAAACATTTTGCCATTGCCGGAGCGGATCGCAAATTCTATTGGGCGGAAGCATCCATCGAGGGTAACAAGGTCATCCTTCGCGCCCCGGAAGTACCCATCCCGGTAGCAGTGCGGTACGCGTGGGCCGACAGCCCGGTGGAGGCCAATTTATTTAACCCCGCCGGATTTCCTGCGGAGCCGTTCAGGACGGACAACTGGTAAGCGGAATTTAGCGCACCAGGCCCCAGCTTGGGCTACCCGGATGCGGTATGGTCAAAGTGGCCTGATGCTGCTGAAAAAGCTTGAGTGCGAGTCGTGCGGCGACTTCCACTTCACCTTCCCCATCGGCCGCAATCCCTTCCGGGGTAAAATACTTCGGCACGAAATGCGTATCGAAGTCACCAGACGTAAATGCCGGGTGCTGGCATACAAACTTACCAAACGGCAGGGTCGTTGCGACCCCTTCGATGCGGTACATTGCGATGGCCTCCAGCATCCTTTTGATCGCTGCCTCGCGGGTGATCCCAAACGTACAGAGTTTTGAAATCATAGGATCGTAGTAAATCGGTACTTCCATACCCTCCTCGAAGCCATCGTCGAGACGGATATTTTCCCCGGAAGGTTTTTGATAAACTTCGAGTTTGCCAACGCTGGGCAGGAAGTTATTCATGGGGTCTTCCGCGTAAACCCGCAATTCGAGGGCATGGCCATGGATACGCAGGTCTTCCTGCCGAAAGGCGAGGGCCTCGCCCCTGGCGATCCGGATTTGCTGCTCTACCAGGTCAAGGCCGGTAATCATTTCTGTGACGGGGTGCTCTACCTGCAGGCGGGTATTCATTTCGAGAAAATAGAAATTAAGGTCTTTATCTACCAGAAACTCGACCGTTCCGGCACCCAGATAATCCGCGGCACGTGCCACTTTCACTGCGGCCTCCCCCATTGCCTGCCGGACTTCCGGGCTGAGCACTGCCGAGGGCGCTTCTTCCACTACCTTTTGATGACGCCGCTGCACGCTGCATTCGCGTTCGAAGAGGTACACGATATTTCCATGCTGATCCGCTAATACCTGGATTTCGATATGCCTGGGAGCTGTGATATATTTTTCGATAAAAACGGCACCATCGCCAAAAGCCGAACTTGCTTCGCTGATTGCGCGCTCCATTTGTTCTTTCAGCTCCGATTCCTCATAGACGATGCGCATCCCCTTGCCTCCCCCACCCGCAGAGGCTTTGATCAGGACGGGATACCCAACTTCGCGGGCAACTTTACGGGCTTCCGCTTCGTCGGATATCGAGTGGTCAACCCCCGGCACCATAGGAATGTTATAATGTTTGACCGCCTCTTTTGCTGCGAGTTTACTGCCCATTATTTCGATCGAATAGGCACTCGGGCCGATAAAGGTCAGGTTATTTGAAGCGCAGAGTGCAGCAAAGGCGCTATTCTCGCTCAGGAATCCATAGCCGGGATGGATGGCATCCGCTCCTTTTGCCAAAGCGGTTTCGATAATTTTTTCTGCCCTCAGATACGACTGGCCGGACGGCGGAGGGCCGATGAGAACAGCCTCGTCAGCAAAACGTACATGGGGGGCGTTGCGATCCGCCGATGAATATACCGCAACAACGGGAATACCCATTTTCCTGGCCGTCCGCATAATGCGCAAAGCGATTTCCCCGCGGTTTGCGATAAGTATTTTTTTCATAGCTGGATTTTTTCGTCACCTTAAGGCTATCTCGAAAGTATTTTGGGCACTACATACTAAGTTATCATGCAGTTGTTTAAAAAATCCCGATACTGCCTCACAGGTCATTTCGCAGCAAAAGTGCCTTTTTACACGACACAATTTTTGTGCGGCAGCCTTGTACCGGTATTTATAAAAAAATGGCTTGTTAAATCAGGCAGTGATACCCTATACAAAGATAAGTAAGTACTTTTGCTCCCCAAAGGATAAAAAGCAATGCTTAGCGTGAATTTCCGTCCACGCCTGAGGAAATATAAATTATGCGTAAGACAATCGTCGAGTTAAAGGTAGAAGGGATGGACTGCGCCAATTGTGCGGCGGGAATCACCCGCTTTCTCGAGCGCAGGGGGCTGGAAGAAGTTTATGTCAATTTCCAGACCAAAGAGGTGCGGTTCCGGGAAAACCCGGACCGGATATCCCTGGAGGAAGTGAAACAAGGGATTCGCAAACTGGGCTACGAAGTGGTCGAACCAGAAAGTAGTCAAGCCTGGTGGACGCTCCGGCGCAAGCTCATTTTTTCGGCAGCCTTCACCCTACCCCTTTTGCTCAACCACCTTGCGATGGTAGCTGGCATACATAATGCCTGGCTGCATGAGCCTTTGGTTCAATGCCTGTTCTGCCTGCCGGTATTTACACTTGGTGCCCTTCATTTCGGGCGGAGCGCGTGGAATTCCTTCCGCGGAGGCATTCCCAACATGGATGTCCTGATCTTCATCGGTGGCGGATCAGCTTTTGTTTACAGTATCGTTGGCTTGTTTTATCGGGAAGCGGATTATATCTTTTTCGAAACGAGCGCAACGATTTTCACCCTGGTCCTGCTGGGTAACTGGATAGAACATAAAGCCGTTGCCCGGACTACCATGGCCATAGGAGCTCTAAGCCGGTTACAAGTCCAACAGGCACGACGTATATTGCCCTCCGGCACGGTTGTGATGACGGCTTATGAAGAACTCGAACCCGGCTACATCCTGCAGGTCAACGAAGGCGACAAAGTACCCGCTGATGGCCGGATCCTCGGTGGTACGCTTGTCCTCGACGAGTCTATGCTGACCGGGGAAAGCCTTCCTGTGGAAAGGATACCTGAACAGGAAGTTTTTGGTGGTGCCCTGGTAATCAGTGGTAATGCAACGATAACGGTGACTGCCGTAGGACGGGATTCCCTGCTTGGGCAGATGATCGAACTGGTTAAAACCGCCCAAAGCAACAAACCCGCCATTCAGCGGCTGGCAGACCGCATCAGTGCCGTATTCGTACCCGTGGTACTTGGCATTGCCATCCTGACCTTCCTGGGCAACTACCTCATCTTCGAGGTACCTTTCCAAAAATCGTTAATGAATGCGATTGCGGTGCTCGTCATTTCCTGTCCGTGTGCAATGGGGTTGGCCACCCCTACCGCCGTGATGGTCGGGGTCGGCCGGCTGGCAAAAAATGGGGTTTTGATCAAGGGCGGCCAAACCCTGGAAATTTTCGCCAATATCCGGCGGATCGTATTTGATAAAACAGGTACCCTGACGACCGGGCAGTTCGAAATACAGGATATTGTCTATCATACTCCTGAACATTTACGGGTGAACGCCCTGGTGTACCATTTGGAAAAACACTCTTCCCACCCTATTGCCCAGTCGCTTGTTTATGCGATGGAACACAAGCAGGGCGACGTCGCCCTCGGGCCGTTGAACGTACTCGAGGAGAAAGGTACCGGCATTACTGCACAGGATGAAGAAGGGAACGTCTATAAAGTCGGATCCCGCAGGGTCTATTATGAATCTGGTGAGCCGCCCTCCCCGGCATCTGTTTATCTGACGCGCAACAATCAGTTGCTGGCAGAATTTTTTCTGGAAGACGAATTAAAGCCCGAAGCCCCTGAAGTCATCCGGCAGCTTTCCAGGGAGGGCATCGAATCGGTCATTATCAGCGGGGACCATCGGGACAAAACTGCGCGGGTTGCCACCCTGCTGGGTATCCACGATTTCCATGCAGAACAATTGCCGGAGGAAAAGCTCGAACTCATCGCCGCTTATGCCAGGGAGAAACCTACTGCCATGGTGGGTGACGGCATCAACGACGCCCCAGCATTGGCAAAAGCTACCATTGGTATTTCTTTGAGCAATGCCTCGCAGGCAGCCATGCAATCAGCTCAAATCATCCTGCTGAACGGACGGCTGGATTACCTGCCCAAAGCCCTTGCAATCTGCCGCCATACCGTGCTTACAGTACGTCAAAGCCTGGGCTGGGCCTTCGCATATAACATCATTGCGATCCCGATAGCGGCCGTCGGCCTGCTCAACCCCATGTGGGGAGCGCTGTTTATGGCTTTTTCCGATATTGTGGTCATTGGCAATGCAATTTGGTTGCAGTATAAAAATATCCCCGGTGTCGGGAAAGGGTGAGAAATAATCAGCCTTTTTTTTGGAATAATCTACTAAATTATGTCAAATACAGAAAAAAATATCCAGATCCGGGTAGCCTTAGACCCGGAAAACCGCCCGGTACAAATCCGGTGGTCTGCCGAAGATGATCCCAACGGAGTACGCTGGCAAGACTCCAAAGCCATGTTACTCGCCCTTTTCGACCGCGAGACCCTGGACACCTTGAAAATTGACCTCTGGACCCGGGATATGCAGGTGATGGAGATGGACCGTTTCTTTTTCCAAACCCTGCGCAGCCTTGCCGATACCTATTTCCGGGCAACCCAAAACAATCAACTCTCAGCAGATTTTCAGCGATTTGTCCAGTACTTCGGAGAGCAAACGGAAATTATCCCAAAAAATAAGTGAAAAACGGGCAGGCAGATTTATTTTTTTGTACTTTTGCCTCCCGGTGAGCGCACTTGGAGCAGCTCCCTCCAACCCCCCCAGGGCGGAAACGCAGCAAGGGTACGAGGTCGAGCGCCCGTTGTGTGTCTCACCTTATTTTTTTAACCAACTTCCTCCTAAAGGATTCCGGAGTCTTACGGTTCAATGCGATAAGACCGTATCGTCACTGCCTTTCCCCACATTGCAAAAGAGACGACATCCTCCCGCTCCAGAACAATCGCCTGTACCCTTGCCCCTGGTTTTTTCAATCCTGCAGGAAAATTCAGGGGCAACCATTGAACGCCCTCCGTATCAACAATGCCCCAAATCCCGCCTTCGATCGGTTCAAATACGACCTTTCCCTTTATCATCTGCTGTTTCATGGCTATTGTTTTTAAATCCGCCCGGAAAATTGTTCGATTTTCTCTTGTAAATTAAGGATGAGCTGGTGCTGTTCGCGCAGTAAACTAAGCAGATCGCCGATACCGGTACCCATAGATCCCGGCGCAAGACCCGGATGTTTCAGGGACGCGCAGAAGCGGGAGCGCACATACCACACTTCCTGGATTTCGTGGAGCCCAACATCTATAGGTTCATAAGACGGATTATCGGACAAGAGGCGCAGGTGTCGGCGTTCCCGCAGGAAATTCAATGCCCGGCGGATCAAAACGTCCCCCCGTGTAATCACCACATAAATGTAATGGTCTTTCATGGAAGATTCCCACAGCCCAGATTCGAGAAAGCTACAGACCACCCTGTCGCCCTCGCAAAGCGTAGGGTGCATATTATCGCCAACCACCTCAAACGACCTGAAGGTAGCCGATTTGTACTGATAATCGGGCAGGGTAAACGTTGGCAGATGCTCCACAAACCCGGGGTTGCCCATCTCTTGCGCGTACAAGGCCTGCGCAGGTGCGGGCACGTGTACGATGCGTTCTTCCCCCTGAACGCTTTTGATTACGGTAAGTATTTTTACATAGGGCTTTTCTTCCACCGACATGAACATCGGGCCTTCCCCGGTATATAAATAGACGGGGTTCAGCCCAAATATATCCACTGCCCGACGCACAAGTTCGACCGTCACATCGCGACGGCCCTTCAGGATTTCACTCAAGCTTTGGGGCAAATAATCGAGCGCCATAGCAAACTGCCGGCTGGACCGTATGCGGTTTTCCTCCCGGAGTTTGTCATGGCACTTGATAAAACGTTGGGAAACAATATTATTCATAACAGAGGAAGATTTCAGGTGCCATTAACAAAACAGGCTTTACATCAAACCTATTCAAGCCTGCTCCGTTAAAGAACAGACTTATTGCGACGGGCCAGTATAATGGAAACGCTCCGTGCAAAGGTATTTCGGGGGAACATAGCCCAATTAAACGACCGAGGAAGGGCATCGCACAGGCAAAAAACCGCGTTTAGCCCACGATGATCCCGTCGGACGAAGTCTATGCTTTATCGCGAACCGCCTAAAAAATAATCAGGCGATATGCGCTGAACAAGCTGTAATGATTTGGGCAAAGTCACCGGCTTTCAGCGAGGCACCACCCACCAGGCCACCGTCCACATCAGGCTGGGCAAACAGCTCGGCAGCATTGCCGGCCCCAACACTACCCCCGTACAGTATAGAAGTATTCGATGCTACCTGTGTACCATATTTCGACACGAGCAATGTGCGGATTGCTGCGTGCATCTCCTGCGCCTGCAGTGGAGAAGCTGTTTGTCCGGTACCGATCGCCCAGATTGGCTCGTAGGCAATAACGATTTTTTCAAAATCGGCGGCCTGGAGATGGAACAGGGAGGCTTCCAGTTGTCTGGCCACATGTACTACATGGGTGCCCGAATTGCGGATTTCGAGTGCTTCCCCGCAGCAGAAGATGGGGGTCAGCCCCTCCTGCAAGGCCCGGTCCACCTTTTTTGCTAAAAGAACGTCATCTTCCCCAAAATATTCCCGACGCTCCGAATGGCCCAGGATCACATATTCCACACCGATCGCCCGCAACATTTTTGCTGCGACCTCCCCGGTATAGGCCCCCTGCCCCTCTTGATGGCAATTCTGCGCGCCCAGGTAAAACCCCGGTGCTTCATGGATCAATGCCCCTACTGTGCCCAGATGAATAAACGGCGGACAAAGTACGACACGCGCCCCTTCGGGCACCTGGGTTTGGACCAACTGGTTTACCAGTGCGATGCCCTCCCCGGGCAACAAATTCATCTTCCAGTTTCCCGCTATAATTTTTTTCCTGCCCATTGTTATGCAATTTAATGGTAAAGATAGGGAAAGAATAAAAAAAATTTCCCAAATCCCCATCATACCTCAAAATCCCCGTCTTATGGTAAATGACTGACGCAAAGCGCAATATTTTCACGCTTTTGACGTACCTTGGCAAATCGCTTAATCGAAAACGGGTTAAGGGACGAGGATCAGCCACCTGCAATATGGAATTCGGAAAATTACCAGATATCGCGCGTGTAGATTTCGACATGCCACCAGACTTTCAGGGCAATGTCCTTGTATTAGACGGGCTTCCAGTTGCCAATACGTGGCCACTTTATATCGGTGCCACTGGCTGGGCGATGAAGCCCTGGCTGGGCAGCTATTATCCCTCCGGCACTTCGCCCAAAGCCTTCCTTTCCGCTTACACCGCGCAGTTCAATACCATAGAACTCAATACCACCCACTACCGCATCCCCGATCTGGAAACAGTCCTGCGCTGGGCAGCACAATCCCCGGAAGATTTCCGCTTCTGCCCCAAAATCCCACAAACGATCAGCCACAGCAGGGACCTCGGTATCCATAGTGGGCAGATCGGTGCCTTTAGTGCGGCAATTGCCCATCTGGACGGACGCCTGGGGCCTTGTTTCCTGCAATTGCCGCCACATTTCGGCCCGGATCAGCTACCCATCCTGGAAGCGTTCCTGCAAAAATGGCCGGTCACCTTACCCCTGGCGGTAGAATTCCGGCACCCAGAATGGTTTGACCGGCCTGATCCCCTTGGAGATGCAGGAGACCTGCTCGCCGCCCATGGTACAGGTGCCGTCATCACCGATGTGGCAGGTCGGCGGGATGTCATGCACATGCGGCTCACCGCCCCGTTTGTACTCATACGCTTCGTGGGCAACAGCCTGCACCCCAGCGACTTTTCCCGTATCCGGGCCTGGGTAGGCCGCCTGCACGAATGGTTCGAAATGGGCTTGCAAAGCGCATTCTTCTTTTGCCATGAACCAGACAATATCCAGGCTCCCGAACTCGCTGCTTTCCTGGGCAACACCCTCCTCGAGCACCATTCCCCCTGGGTATTCAGGACACCAAAAAAAATCACCGCAGAACCCTCTAATGGACAAATGCGTTTATTTAAATGAGGCTTAAAGATCTTGTGACGATGGGATGGCCCCGGGCTGAAAATCATCTGTTTTCCCCCACCTGATGCTGCCCCGTCGCAATAAGTCAAACAAAATCATAAATCACCTGCAGCACCGTGGATCAAATCAACTGGCAACCAATCCCGGCAATCACATACGCAGAAGATGGGCTTCCGTTCATCCACCGGGATGTGAGCTGGCTCTCCTTCAACCACCGGGTCCTTCAGGAAGCATTAGACCCCACCGTGCCGCTTTTCGAGCGGATCAAATTCCTTGCCATCTACTCCTCCAACCTCGACGAGTTCTTCAAAGTGCGTATGGCTTATCACCGCTACCTCTTCAGGGTCGGACGAAAAACCAAACGGGAACTGGACGTGGACTCCAAAGTCGTCATCCGCGAGCTGCGGCGTATTGTGAATATGCAGCAGGAAATCTTCAGCCACGTATTTGACAATATTATCATCCCCGAACTCCGCCAACACCAGATATTTATGCGGCGAAGGCTGGAACTCGACGATGAACAGAAAAAATTTGTCGAAGATTATTTCCGGGACAACCTCCAGCTTTATGTGCAGCCAGTCCTCTTATTTGATCATAAAATCCGGCCTTTTCTCAATAACGGGGCCCTTTACCTCACGCTGTGGATGTCAGATAAGGCAGCGGTTGAAAAAACCCATTACTACGGCCTGGTAAAAATCCCCTCCGACCAGCTTCCCCGCTTCGTACCCCTACCCAGTCCGCCCGGGCGCTTCGATTTTATTATGCTCGACGATATCGTGCGCCACAGCGTTAGCCGGATGTACCCGGGATTTGAAATTATAGACACCTTCTCCGTCAAACTCACCCGGGACGCCGAGCTTTATATAGAAGACGAATTTTCCGGCGACCTCATCGGTAAAATACGGAAAAGCCTGATCAAAAGGCATGTCGGACCTCCATCCAGGTTAGTGTACGATCGCGAAATGCCCGATGGTATGCTTGATTTTCTCAAATCCGTCTTTGACCTGGGCAAGTACGACACCCTTCGCGAAGGGCGCTACCACAACAACGCCGATTTCTTCCGTTTCCCCGACTTCGGCGTCCAGGGGCTGCGCTATCCTCCCTTGCCCCCCCTACCCTATACACCGCTGGAAAGTGCCCGGGAGCTTTTCGGCGAGCTCCGGCGCAGGGAGCATCTGCTCTTTTTCCCTTATCATGCCTATGAACCAGTACTTAACTTTTTTGAAAAAGCTGCACGCGACCCGCGCGTCACCCATATCAAACTCACCCAATACCGCGTAGCCAGGAACTCCAGGATCATGCACGCACTCATCGCCGCAGCCCAGGCCGGAAAGCAGGTCTCCGTCTTTGTCGAGGTCAAGGCCCGCTTTGATGAAGAAGCTAACCTCAACTGGGGGGAGCGCCTCCAAAAGGCTGGCGTGACCGTCCACTACAGCCTCCCCGGCGTCAAGGTCCATGCCAAACTGGCCCTCGTGCGAAGGTTGGAAAAAGAAGGGCCTCAAATGTACGTGTACCTCTCCACGGGCAACTTCCACGAGGAAACCGCTAAGGTCTATACGGATATGGGACTCTTCACCACCGACCAGCGGATTAGCGCTGAAGTGCTGCGCATCTTTGCCTTCCTCGAAGACGGGCAAAAACCAACCCAGGCTTTTCAGCACCTCCTCGTCGGACAGTTCAACCTACGTCCCGCACTCGAATCCTTGATCAATACCGAAATAGAAGCGGCAAAAGCAGGAAAAAAAGCCCTCATCATACTGAAAATGAATAGCCTGCAAGACCAGGACATGGTCGAAAAACTCTATGAGGCCAGCCGTGCAGGCGTACAAATCCGGCTTATCGTGCGCAGTATCTGCAGCCTGGCCCCCGGTATCCCAGGCCATAGCGAAAATATTCACGCGATCAGTATCGTTGACCGGTTCCTTGAACATGCCCGGGTCTTTTATTTCCACCATGGCGGCGAGGATAAAATCTATCTCTCTTCTGCAGACTGGATGTTCCGGAACCTTAATTATCGCGTCGAGACCGCTTTCCCTATCTACGACCCCGACAAAAAACAAGAAATCCTCGATTATCTGAACATCCAGCTCGGCGACAACCTCAAAGCCCGGATACTCGATATCGGACTAAACAACCGCTACCAGAAAAACCATGGCGATATCCCCATCCGCTCCCAGCACGAAATTTATTACTATATGAAACGCAAATGAAATAACCCCATACCGGAAAGCCCATAAAAAAACCTCTCCCGGAAAACATCCTGAGAGAGGCCTATCCCAAAAACCGATTAAGAATTGGAATGTAGCCCGCAATATGGCGTGCGCACATTCCGAAATCAAAGTTACGAAAGTATTTTTAATATATTTGTTTTTTTCATTAGATATGCAGTGCCGTAGCCGAAAGCGGCAAATTTAATGCCCTGTGCTGCGCCTTTGCCGGTCGTGCAGCAAGGCCAAACCCGATTATAAAACTTTCGTAAAAGCAGAACGGCTTATACATTCATCTGCTTTAACAAGTCTAATTGCCACCAATGTACCCAAAAAATATCTTTTCCCAGGAGGAAGAAATCCGGTATGCCCGGCATGGGATCCTCCCCGGCTTTGGGATGGAAGCACAGCACCGCCTGAAGACGAGTACTGCCCTGGTCGTCGGGGCGGGAGGGCTGGGTGCGCCGATCCTGCAATACCTCACTGCCGCCGGCCTTGGCAGGATCGGTATTATTGACCCCGACCGGGTTGGGTTGAGCAACCTGCAGCGGCAGGTACTTTTCAATAGCAGCGATATCGGACGGCCAAAGGTCGAAGTGGCTGCCGAGCGCCTCAGCAGCCTTAACCCTAATGTGCAATTTGACCTTTACCCGTTTGCCTTAAGCCATGAAAACGCCCTGGATATCCTGGCCGGCTATGATGTCGTTGCCGATGGCAGCGATAACTTCCCTACCCGATACCTCGTCAACGATGCCTGTGTCCTGCTTGGTAAACCGCTCGTTTATGGCGCCGTTTTCCGCTCGGAAGGTCAACTCGCCGTATTCAACCTACTGGGCACAGACGGCCGCCGTGGGTTGAATTACCGCAACCTGTACCCTCTGCCGCCAGAAGCCGGTACAGTACCTTCATGTGCCGAAGGAGGTGTCCTGGGCGTCCTGCCCGGAATTATCGGCAGTATGCAGGCCAATGAAGTGATCAAAGTACTGACCGGCGTCGGCGAACCCCTCTCTGATAAACTCCTGCTCTTCGATGCGCACAATGGGCAATCCCGGCTTATCCGGCTACCTGTGCAGCCTCCTTTTCCCGTAGAGCGCCTCGAAGACTATGTCGCTGCTTGCGGAAACCCGGCAGGTATGCTTCCTGAAATTACCCCCTTGGAATTGCAGAAATGGAAAGAAAGCAGAATCCCTTTTTTCCTCCTCGATGTGCGTGAACCATGGGAATATACAGAATACAACCTTGGAGGGCACCTACTTCCCTTAGCTCAATTGCCCGCACAAACCAGCCAACTGCCCTCCGGACTGCCAATCGTAGTGGTATGCCAAAGCGGAGCGCGCAGCGCACAGGCAACCACCCTGCTCAGGACCCACCTCGGCTTCCAGGAAGTATTTAACCTCAAAGGTGGCGTCCAGGCATGTATCCAACAAAACCTGATTTTAACCTGATGCCCCGGAACATACTTGTGTTGCAACTGTAAAAGGGCACATATTTATTCGAGAATAACCTCGTTGAAGCACTTTGACCATCCGGAAAAGATGTACCCTGTTAAAATTATGACCTTTTGAAACACCTCGTAAAAGCCCTGAAAGCAAATTTTCATTTTTTTTCATTTTGGTGACTTTTGTTAGTTGCAGTTGTAAACAAAGCTGTTATTTTCGCATTGTATTTATTAATTAGATTAAATCAAAATAAGCACTTCGTGGAAGTTCCAGTAAAAGTCGAAAAGCAGTTGGAAAAAGCATGTATCGGAGCTGAGGGATGTGTCTCTCATTTCACCAACGAGTGCATGGCCTGCAAGCTCATCTCGATGGGTATATTGCCAGGTACGACGATCAAGCTTCTGCGGCGTGCGCCATTCGGCGGGGGCTGTTATGTCAAGGCAGATAATTTGCTTCTGGCGTTGCGAAAAGCCGAGGCCTGCAGTATCGTACTACGCTAAACGCGCGGGAAGTGCCGGGAGTGGATAAAAAATTGCTTAAAGTCGCAGTAATCGGCAACCCCAACTGTGGGAAGTCGTCTATATTCAATTTGCTCACTGGCCTGCAGCAAAAGGTCGGGAATTTTCCGGGGGTCACCGTGGAGCGGAAGTCTGGAAAATTACAGCTCCCCGGCCTGACAGAAATCGAGCTGACCGATTTCCCTGGTGCATACAGCCTGTATCCAAATGCAGCGGATGAAAAAACGGTCGTACAGACCTTGTGCAACCCGTCGGACGAGAACTACCCCGATGCCATTTTGTATATCGCGGATGTAACGCGCCTCGAAAAGCATTTGCTCCTGCTGACGCAAATCCGGGACCTGGGCTTCCCTGTCGTGCTGGTACTCAACATGATGGACCTGGCACAAGAAGAAGGGACAGAGGTTGATGTGGAAAAACTGACCCGTAAGCTGGGTATTGCAGTATGCCCGATGAGTGGAAGGAGCGGAGAAGGTGTCGAACAGCTTAAACAGCAGCTTGCGGAAATCCTCCGGGAAGCTGGTCAGGGATCGGTTTCGGGGCAGGTTTCTTACCGCCTTTCTGCAGAAGAAGGCAGGCTGGCGAACGATATGCAGGAGTGGTTTCCACAATTCGGCCCTTACCAACGTATCCTGCTTGCGCATCACCGCAGTTGGCTGCCCTTCCTCAGCCTTTCCCAGCGAAACCAAATCGAAGAAACAGTCAACCGCAACGGCTTCAAAGAAATTTCGCTGCAAGTGCGCGAGACGCTGCAGCGCTACCATGCGTTCACGCCCCTGGTAGGCCAAAGTTTACGCCAAACCCGCGAGAAACCTGCCCGGCTTACCGAGCAACTCGACAACCTGCTGACGCACCAGGTCGCAGGACCCCTGATTTTTTTCGGGCTGATGCTTTTGCTTTTTCAGGCTATATTTGCCTGGGCCTCTTACCCCATGGATCTGATCGAAGGTGGGTTTGGCGCTTTGGGCACCTGGCTCCGCAGCTGGCTCCCTGCCGGGTACTTTGCCGACCTGGTCTGCGACGGCCTTTTGGCAGGGCTGAGCGGCATCCTTGTTTTTGTGCCCCAAATCGCAATCCTGTTCTTCCTGATCGCTATTCTGGAAGAGGTGGGGTATATGGCGCGCGCCGCGTTCATGTTCGACCGGATTATGCAGGTTTTTGGGCTGAACGGACGGAGTGTCGTAGCCTTGATTTCCGGTGGGGCATGCGCCATCCCTGCAATCATGAGCACACGCACGATTTCCAATTGGAAAGAGCGCCTCATCACGATATTGGTTACCCCGTTCATTAGCTGTTCGGCGCGTATCCCGGTGTTTACGGTCCTGATTGCTTTTGCAGTACCCCAACGCACCGTCTGGGGATTTTTCCAGCTTCAGGGACTGGCTTTCATGGGGCTGTACCTTCTGGGGATTGCTGCCGCCCTGATTTCTGCACTCCTGTTCAAATGGATATTGCGCTCTGGCGACAACAGCTTCCTCATGCTGGAGTTACCGCCCTACCGTACACCGGTAATGCGCAATATTTGGGTGACGGTTTGGGAAAAGGTGAAAACATTCTCCACCGAAGCCGGAAAAATCATCTTATTGATTTCCCTGGTACTCTGGGTATTATCCACCTTTGGCCCGCCCGGAGCGATGGATGCCGCTGCCCGGGAATCAGAAAAAATTGCAACTGCCAAGGGAATGGCAATAGCAGATGCAGCAGCTTTACAGGCTTCGATGCAGATGGAAGCTTCCTTCGCAGGCCAGGCAGGCCATTTGATTGAACCGCTCATCCGGCCTCTGGGCTTTGACTGGAAAATCGGAATTGCATTGATTACTTCTTTTGCTGCCAGGGAGGTATTCGTTGGGACGATGGCTACCTTGTACAGTATTGGCAGTGACGGAGATACGGTGCTGATCCGGGAACGCATGGCACGGGAACGCGATCCGATAAGCGGGGAAAAGGTCTATACTCCTGCTACTTCCTGGGCACTCCTGCTTTTCTATGTGTTCGCTATGCAGTGCATGAGTACAATGGCGGTCGTACGACGGGAGACCCTGAGCTGGAAATGGCCGCTCATCCAGTTTGTTTTCATGACAGCACTCGCATACCTCAGTGCCTGGGGCGTAACCTTCCTGTTTTAAAGACGGGTATTGACGATATTATTATAAAGGGCGCCAAATGTATAACGCAATCCAAAATTGACTTCGCTCTGAAAGTTGGTGGCGAGCTGCCGCTGGCCAAGTAATATTTCTTCAAGGGTGGCATTCCCACGGGGTAGGGAAATCTGATCGTTCACCAGCCGATAGTCCGCGCCGAGGTTAAAAGAAAGCCCTTTCAGCACCCGCACGTTGAAATTAGTCTCCACCGTGAGCCGGTTTTTATGAAAATCCTGAAAAAAATTGGCCCCGGCAAGGGCGACGTTTACATTGCCCCAGGGCTCCCGGAGGTTGAGCCGAAGCTCGAGGGACTGGCGGAGCAGGCGCTCGGCCATTTTGAGAAAAATGGTTTCTTCGTAGTAGGCCTGGTCGGCGAAACCCAGTCGGTATGCGATCGTAAACTCCCGGGTCACAGCATCTTCATAGGGGAATATACTGTACTCCAAAGCCGGAGTTAGCCAGTGGCTATAGCGGATGTTACTGTACGTATTTTGGTTCCAGTTGTAAAAGACTCCCGCCGACCAATGGTCGGATATACTCCGGATAAAAGCGCTGGAAACCGTGTTGTTGCGCCGTGTAAAGTTGACATCGCTATCCCCGTTCCGGACATACCGTTCCTGGTAAAAGAAATTTGGGTTAAACCGGATGCGCCATTGCTCGGTCACAAAATTCATGCCCGCACCGTATCGAAAATCCAGCGTGCTGCGAAATGACTCATTGCTCCAGTTGAGGCTGCTGAAAACCTCGTAAATCCAGCGATCCCAAAACCTGCTCGTCTCGCCGCCCATCGCAGAAGAATCGGGGTTTTCCCCCTCCGGCGGCAAATTCTTAAAGGTAAGCTCAAAAGCGTCCTCTTGTCCGTTTTGTGCCAAAAATACCACCAGACCAACCTGCAGGGTGTGGTTGATGATTTCCTGCGCCTCAAGCGCGGTGTTTTGCGGGGCAACCAGGGCGTCAATCGTAAACCGGTCGCCATCAAACGTATTCTTACCGATAAAATCGAAAATATACATCGTACCCCCTGAATCGAGGCGACGTGTAGAGACCAATATATGCACCTGAGCCCGCAGGGGGTCAATCGTATAGTTGACTTCCCTGGTATTTTGCTTGATATAATTCAAATCGCAGGAACCGCAATCCAAAAAAATCGTTATCCCGCCGCCCCCTGCGGTCTGGGCACTGCCCTGCAGCCACAGCATGAAAATGCAAAAAATACATCCAAATACAAAACGCATTTTTTTAACGCCAAAATAGTCGTTCCAGTCATACATTTGCATCTAAATAGACCAACAACACAAAAACCAGTGCTTTTGTCTTGATTGGATACTGCCGGTAAAGTTTCCTGGGGTCGTGTAAAAAGCCCCCGGCCTGTCATTTGGCAGCTTGCGCCGCCAAATAATATTTTTAGAGCGGCGGGGGGGGGGGGGGGGGGGGGTGGGGGGGGGGGGTGGGGGGTGGTGGGTGGGCAGGGTATGGGGGGAGGGGTGGGGGGTGGGCGGTGGGCGTGGGGGGGGGGGGGGGGGGGGGGGGGGGGGGGGGG
>JBEIGB010000057.1:0-24598 GCA_040382095.1 Lewinellaceae bacterium | reverse complement strand
GTAATACTGGGCGGCATTTAGCCGGTCGTATTCCGGCAAGCCGCGCTCAGAGGAACCCCTCGTGTACTTCACGTTGATCCGACCTTGCCCTTTAGTCCCTTTTTTCGTGGTGATCATCACCACGCCATTGGCAGCGCGGGATCCATAGAGCGAAGTTGAAGCAGCATCTTTCAGGATTGTGATGTTTTCGATGTCGTCCGGGTTGAGGTTGGCGACGCTGGCGTCAAATGGGATCCCATCTACGACATAAAGCGGTGAGTTAGAAGCAGATACAGATCCAAACCCGCGGATACGGATTGCAGGGGTTGCCCCTGGCTGTCCACCGCCAATAGTAGCCTGGATACCGGGTCCTGAACCGGCAATCGCCTGGGTGATGTTGGTAATCGGGCGCTTGGCGATTTGCTCAGCACCAACGACCGCCGCCGACCCCGTAAATTTTTCACGGGTGGATTCCCCAAACGCAGTCACGATGACCTCGTTGAGCAGGGCCGCTGCAACCTCGAGCTGGATGTCAACAGTAGTGCGGCCATTGAGCTTCACGTCAAGTGAATTATAGCCCGTGTAGCTGATGGAAAGCACATCAGTAGCCGGATTGGCCTGGATCTCAAATTTCCCGTCCAGGTCAGTTGCGGCACCTACCGATGTCCCTTTCACCAAAATGTTGACCCCGATGAGGGGCTCGCCGTCTTCTGCTGAAGTTACTACCCCGCGCACGACCGTCTGGGCCGTCATAGCAATGGTAGTCAACAACATCAACGCAGTGAGTGTACATTTCAAAAACTTCATGGATGTGTTATTGATTAATAATTGGAAAATGCCGTTTTGGTAAAGAAACGCTGCTGGGGCAATCGGAAGGGGTAGATTTGTTTAGCGGATATATGATCGGGGAATAATACCGCGTTTCCTGTTAAAAAGTCCAGGTAGCCACAAAAACATTTTGCAAAAAAATGTAAAAAATCAATTTTGTTTGTCTTTTTTGGTCACAAAATTGTCATTTTTAAATTTTTTTGGGTATTTTTCGATATTTTGCATGATTTGATAGGGTTACTTAACTATTTCGCGCAGCTAAAGTACTGGTGTTTCATTGTGAATGGGCGGGATAAGTTAATTTTGCAGAATGTTGATTTGTGCCGGCAACCTCTGCAGGCGATTCTGTGTTAACCTGTTGTCGTGTCATATCTAAAAGCGTTACTTTCTTCCGCAAAACCCCGCCGGTGGAGTATGGCACGGATTGTCTCCGAATACGCCCAGTGCTTGAAAAACTTTTGAATGCTGCTTTAAGTACCTGATGATATTGAAAACGACTGAAACAGAAAGTTCGCCACACTATGCTCCGGAATTCAACCGGGGCAGTCGGCAGCTCAGGCGGCAGGCCCAGGCGCTGATTCCAACACCCTGGGGAAACTTCTCCATGTTCGCCTACTCAGAAGGGCCGGAGGATTGGATGCCACACCTCGCCCTCGTCCACGAAAAATTTGATCCTGCCGCACCGGTTCTGACCAGGATTCATTCGGAATGCATTACCGGAGACCTGTTTGGCTCCCGGCGCTGTGATTGCGGCGAGCAGCTTCATCTCGCCATGCAAATGACCGCTCAGGAAGGAGGGGTCGTCCTCTATCTGCGCCAGGAGGGAAGGGGTATCGGAATTATCAATAAGCTAAAAGCCTATAATCTTCAGGACCGCGGCCTCAATACCGTGGACGCCAACATCCACCTTGGACTTGAGGTTGATGCACGCCGTTATGGGATCGCCCTGGAAATGCTCAAAGATCTTAAAGTGGGGCGTATCCGTCTGTTGACCAATAACCCCGATAAAATCGAAGCTTTTGAGAACGCAGGTATCGAGCTGGTGGACAGGATACCCCTGGTCATCCTTCCGCATCATGAAAACCGCGGCTATTTGGAAACTAAACAAAAAGAACTCGGGCATCTTTTCGATTTAATATGAAGGCAATCCTTTTTGACCGTCCTGGTGACCCGGATGTTTTGTACATGGGTAATCGTCCCGATCCCTTGCCCGGGACGGGGGAGTTGCTGGTGCGCGTGTATGCCACTGCTTTAAACCGTGCAGACCTCCTCCAGCGAAAGGGGCACTATCCTCCGCCTCCTGGTGAGAGCGACATCCTCGGCCTCGAAATAGCTGGCGAGGTCATCAGTACCGGCCCTGGCGCGGGGGACTGGAAGCCCGGTGACCGGGTGTGTGGATTAGTCGGTGGGGGCGGGTATGCGTCGCTTGCACTCCTTCCCGGATCACAGGCTTTTCCGGTGCCGGAAGGGTGGTCCTGGGAAATGGCGGCCGCTGTCCCGGAAGGTTTCCTGACGGCCTGGCAGTCGCTGGTATGGTTGGGGCGTTTATCCGCAGGGGAGCGGGTGTTGATCCACGCGGGGGCGAGTGGGGTAGGTACCGCTGCAATCCAGCTTGCCCGGGAACTTGGGGCTGGGGAAATTCTCGTCACCGCGTCGGCAAGCAAACACCCTCTGTGCCTTGAGCTGGGGGCCAGCCGGGCAATAGATTACCGGTCGGTTGATTTTTCGGAGGCTATATCCGGCACAACAACAGCACAACAAGGGGTTGACCTCATCGTGGATTGTATCGGTGGTCCTTATTTTACAAAAAACCTCCAGATCCTGAACCGGGACGGGCGGCTGGTCATGCTTGCCATGATGGGGGGGGCCAATGTAAAGGAAATGGATTTGATGCCGCTGTTGCGCAACCGCCTGCAGGTGATCGGGACGACGCTGCGCAACAGAACTCAGGATTATAAGGCTCGGCTGGTACAGGAACTCCGGCAGTTTGCATGGCCCCTTTTCGCACAGGAGCGACTCCGGCCGGTAATTGACCGCGTATTTCCGATAGAAGCGGTGGTGGATGCCCACCAATATATGGAAAGCAACAAAAATCAGGGGAAAATCATCCTGGTGTGGTGAAAATTAAACTACTGGGTGCGTCATGCGAGGTATTCTTATGGTGTACAAAAGGTGCTTTTCGAACTTCCGGGCGAGATGCTGTCGCTGCCGCCAAATGATGTTCTTTTTAAACGGCCACTACAGTAGTCCTTTTTTCACCGGCATTTTATTTTTACCGGGAGGGTTCTATTCTTTTCCCTTCTGTCTGGCCCTCAGGTGCTGAAAATTCCGCCAATCCAGCAAGCCGGCATCGGCAGCGGCCTTCGCCAGGCCTGAATAACCTTCAAAAAGAACAAAAGAAGGCCGTGCCACATCGGAGTAAAGCTTTTGGAGACGGCGCCTGCGTCGGTTGTGTTGCACATCCCGGATGTAGATAGCCTTTACCTGCTTCGGAAATTCCAGGGCCATTTCGTGATAAATATAAGGGTCTTTTTCACCGCTATCGCCGATGAGGATGAATGGAAGGTCTGGAAAAGTGCACAGGATCCGTTCAAGGCATTCGGCTTTATGCCCTTTGGAACGGGCGTGTAACTTGTACGGGATACCAAAATCCCTTAGCAAAATAGGCCCCTTTGGCAATTTATGCACCCGAAGGTATTTTTTCACCAGATCGTAAAGGTTTCGGGGTCCATTGGATACATAGAATATGGGGTTGTAGTTATCCAGGGTTGGGCCTTGTCGCAGTGCTTTGAAGAATGCCGCTGCTTCGTCGAAGACCTTTCGCCTTGCGGGGCTTTTAAAGAGGGTATTATAAACAGCCTCCCATTTCAGTAGGGAAGTCAGGCCGGTATGTACAATCGTATCGTCAATATCTGTGATTATACCGAAAACGGCGTTAGGGGGCGGGATAAGGATTTTGGTGGTGGTTTTTGCATTCAGCTTGCCCCAGGGGGTATCTACCAGCTCTATCTGGATGGATTTCCAGGGGTTATCCTGCGGGGGGAATGGCGGTTCAATCGCTGCATCGAGTGTGAAGTAGCCTTGTTCATCGGTTTCGAGCTCAAAAGATCTTGCCTCGATCATGATGAGCAGCTTTGCCCTGGGGATTTCCAGGCTGTTCAGGTTCCGGTAGGAGTCGAGTAGCTGGCGCAGCGTGGTCTGGGAGGCACCGTTTCGGATTGACTTGCGGATTAACACCCGTCCTTGCAGGAATACCCGATCCACCCGGCCAAACCCCCGGTAGGTCGCGATTTTGACCGGTACCTGCTGGTCCCTGCCCGCCACCCTGATCAGGCGGAAACGCAAATCGTCCACCCATTGGTCCAGCCTCCTGAATAGTCCTGCGAACAGCATCCGACGCAAAGGCATTTTTCTATCAAAATTAAAAAAGTGTTTTACTTTTATCCCCCGTCACAAGCCTTATATTTTTTATCCGGCCGTGATGGCAGGCGCTTCTAAGCCGCGATGTTCGTTCGAAATAATGAGACAACCGCTTTGACAACAAAATAACCGAATGAAAATATGAAAAAACTGTTCTTTTTTTTGTTTTGTGGCCTGATATCCGCGGGCACTTCCGGTCAGACCCAGGTTTTGGCTACCAATCCTGAATTAGAAACCGTGGACGGGGTAATCAAAAATTTATACGCCGTGATATCCGGGCCGGTGGGCCAACGACGCGATTGGAACAAAATGCGCGATCTTTTTCGTCCAGAGGCCCGTTTGAGTGCACTGGGCACCGACCGCGAGGGTAAGCCGAGGTTTTTGACTATGGCCATCGAGGATTATATCCGCAATTCAGGCCCGAATTTCGAACAAAATGGTTTCTTCGAGCGGGAAATTGGCCGGGTCACCGAGCAATACGGGGATATGGTTCATGTTTTTAGTGCTTATGAGGCAAGACGGGAGGAAAAAGGCGAACCTTACATGCGGGGGATCAACAGCATCCAGTTGGTCAAAAAAGATGGCCGCTTCTGGATCGTCAATATCTTATGGAATACGGAAACAAAAGAAAACCCCATTCCGGCCAGATATCTCGCAAAATAACCAATCTGTTGCTATTCCGGGTCCGGGTTTGGGAAAAGTTCCCTCGCTGTAGCTGGTAAACAATTGCGGACGTGCAGGGTTATGCGAAAAAGTGATCACTCCGCCGGCGGCGGCATTTTATGGGGCCTCCACCTCCCCGTACAGGTCGAATTCCTCCGCCGCGGTAATCCTCACCGGGGCAAAGTCCCCGATACGGACGAATGACGTGCCCGCGTGTACGAGGACCTCGTTGTCCACTTCAGGGGAATCACCTTCCGTCCGGCCTACAAAATACGCGCCTTCTTTTCGGTCAAATAGGGTTTTGAACACCTGGCCCACTTTGGCTTCATTTTTAATAAGCGAAATCTCTTCCTGGATTTCCATCAGTCGGGAGGCGCGGGCTGCTTTCTCCTCTGCAGGGATATCGTCTTCAAATTCGTAGGCACGGGTATCCTCTTCATGGGAATACTGGAAAACCCCCAGGCGGTCAAATCCGACTTGCCGGATAAAGTCTTCCAGCTCACAGAACTCTTGTTCGGATTCTCCCGGATAGCCCACGAGCATAGTGGTGCGGAGCGTCAGGCCGGGCACTTTTTCCCGTGCGTAGCCGATCAGGTCTAAAGTTTCTTCGCGGGTTATCTGCCGGCGCATGCGCTCCAGGACGGTGTTGCTGGCGTGCTGGAGGGGCATATCCAGATAATTGCATATTTCCGGCCGTTCGGCCATGACGTCGAATATCTCGCGCGGAAATTTGCTTGGATAAGCGTAGTGCAGCCGTATCCATTCGATGCCTTCTACATCTGCAAGGGCGTTGAGGAGGCGGGGCAGTTCGCGTGTCTTGTATAAGTCCAGTCCGTAATAGGTCAGTTCCTGTGCGATGAGTATCAATTCTTTGACTCCGCGCCTGGCGAGGTTGCGCGCTTCCTGGACCAGCACTTCTACCGGCCTGGAAATGTGTTTCCCGCGCATCAGGGGGATGGCACAGAAGGAACAGGTGCGGTTACAGCCTTCCGATATCTTGAGATAGGCATAGTGCCAGGGTGTCGTGATGAGCCGTTCGCCAATGAGTTCATGCTTGTAATCCGCGTTGAGGCGCGCAAGCAGGCCCGGCAGCTCAAGGGTGCCAAAATAGGCGTCCACTTCCGGGATTTCAACTTCCAGTTCGTCCTTATACCTTTGGGAAAGGCATCCCGTCACAAAAAGCTTCTCCAACTGGCCTCGTTTTTTACGCCCGGCATATTCCAGAATAGTGTTGACGGATTCCTCCTTGGCCAGGTCAATAAACCCGCAGGTGTTGATGATCACGATGTTCGCAGGGTCATTGCTGTCGTGCGACACCTCAAAATCGTTGCCCCGCAACTGGGTCATCAGATTCTCGGAGTCCACAATATTTTTGGAACATCCGAGGGTGATCACATTGACTTTATCCTGCCGCAGCGTTTTCGTTTTCATTGCTTCTACTTTTTTGGAAGGTGCAAAGATATACAACACTGCATAAAGGAATTATATGAATATCTGAAGGTTGAATTTTAGCATGTCCCTGGCGTAAGTTATTTATAAGGAAGCCGCATCATATTTCCCGCCGAAGGCGGAGAATCATCTTTTACACCACCCCGGAAAGTAAAATTTCCCGGAACAGGCCTTAAAAAAACCCTTCCGGGGGCAGGCCTATTGAAATCCCGGGAAATATTGCTATACTTCGGCACAAAAAAAAACGTTTGTTCATTTGCTGCGGGCTGCACCACAGCAGAAAAAATCTAAGCGATGAGAAATATGATATGCACCATCCTCATTGGTGCGCTGTCTATGCCTTTCTATTCAGTTGCACAAATCGGCCTCAACGGTGGATTCCGGCTAAATGATGCCCCAAAATGGAATATCGTTGACCAGAGCAACGGTCAGGTAAGTGAGTTGCCCGGGAGCAGTTGGTCGGCAGGAATAGACTACGCGATAAAGCTGCGGAAGCTGAGGGTGGAATTACTTCCCGAGCTCAATTTTTCGATGTACACGGTACCAGTCAAAGACCTTGGCCCGATGGATGCCCGTTTTTATAATGGGTTTTTAAATATCCACATTTATCCGCTGGATCTGAAAGGGGACTGTGAATGCCCTACATTTGTAAAGCGAGGGAATACCCTTGCCAAGGGGTTATTTCTGCAGCTTTCCCCTGGATATACCTATTTCACAGGGGAAATTGACGGGGAGGCTGTCCTTTACCGCGGAAGGTCAACGAACCCAAGCGTAGCCCTCGGAATGGGGATAGATTTTGGCCTTTCCCGGTTTTTAACCTTTAGCCCGGTGGCGGGGGTGCGGTATTTTCCAAATGCAATCTGGCCGGGGATAGAGGAGGCACTCGCCCGGGATGTCAGCCTTGGTAACCGTACAGCTTCCAACGAGAGCCCGCTCACCCAAATTTATGCCGGGGTACGCCTGGGCTTGCACCTGCGGGGCCGATAAGTTCCGCACCGTAACAAAAGATCAATTAAGTAATTGATATTTAGTTGTTTAAGAAATAAAACTTCCCTTTCCCCCGTCGTAATCCCAAGGGCAAATTAAACTTACGGTTTCTGATTTTGAGCCTACTTTTGGCTTTCTTTGGGTTAAGTATATGCTTGGCACCAGATATTCATTATATTAAATTATTTGCTGTGTTCTAACGAAAAATACCAGAACATCATGTCAGGATTAAATAAATATAGCCAGAGGATTACTCAGGACAGAACGCAGCCTGCTGCACAGGCTATGTTATACGGGATAGGGCTAACGGAGGCCGATATGAAGAAAGCCCAGATTGGCATTGCCAGCAATGGCTGGGAGGGCAATACCTGCAATATGCACCTGAACGAGCTCGCTGCTTGGATCAAGGCGGGGGTATGGGAAAGTGACCTGGTCGGCCTGGTATTCCATACGATCGGGGTCAGCGACGGGATTTCGATGGGTACTTCCGGTATGCGGTTTTCGCTTCCTTCCCGGGATATCATCGCCGATTCTATCGAAACGGTCGCTTCCGCGCAGTGGTACGACGGTATCGTCGCCGTCACTGGCTGCGATAAAAACATGCCGGGCGCAATGATTGCCCTTGGGCGCTTAAACCGGCCTGCAATCCTGTTTTATGGCGGTACGATCAGTCCCGGGTGTCATGCCGGAAAAAAACTGGACATCGTTTCTGCTTTCGAAGCCCTGGGGCAAAAAATCGCCGGGGCCATCGCAGAAGAGGAGTACGAGGCGGTCATCCGCCATGCCTGTCCGGGGCCCGGCGCTTGCGGCGGAATGTACACAGCCAACACAATGGCTTCTGCAATCGAGGCTATGGGCATGAGCCTGCCCTACAATTCTTCGATCCCGGCCAACAGCCCGGCGAAGCGGGAAGAATGTGCACAGGTGGGCGCAGCGATGCGGCGCCTGCTGGAGATGGACATCAAGCCCAGGGATATCATGACCCTCAAAGCCTTCGAAAATGCCATTACCGTTATCACTGCGCTGGGGGGCTCTACCAATGCCGTCCTGCACCTTATTGCGATGGCGAAGGCGGTCGGTACCCCAATAACGATTGATGATTTTCAGCGGATCAGCGACCGCACACCTTTTCTTGCCGATCTCAAGCCTAGCGGGAAGTATGTCATGGAGGACCTTTACGATGTCGGGGGTGTCCCTGCCGTCATGAAAATGCTCCTCGAAGCCGGGTATCTGCACGGCGACTGCATAACGGTTACCGGTAAGACGGTCGCCGAAAACCTGGCTGCGCTTCCCGGACTTAAAGCGGGTCAGGAAATTATCCGGCCTTTTGAACATCCGATAAAGCCGACAGGCCATATTCAGATATTATATGGCAACCTCGCGGCTGAGGGTGCAGTGGCAAAAATTACCGGAAAGGAAGGGGAATTGTTCGAAGGTCCTGCGAGGGTCTTTAACGGAGAAGATGAAGCGAATGCGGCTATTGGCGCTAAATCCATAAAGCCCGGCGAGGTGGTCGTCATCCGCTACTGTGGGCCCAGGGGCGGACCGGGAATGCCGGAGATGCTCAAGCCTACCTCAGCTTTAATGGGGGAAGGGCTGGGGGACAAGGTGGCCCTGATTACAGATGGGCGCTTTTCAGGGGGCACCCATGGTTTTGTGGTGGGTCATATTACCCCGGAAGCCCAGAACGGGGGCCTGATCGCCTTGCTGAAAGACGGGGACTGGATTACGATTGATGCTGTAAATAATCGTCTGGAGGCACGGCTGGAGCCAGAGGAAATCGCGCACCGGCAGCAGCATTGGGCAGAACCTCCGCTGCCCGCTACCAGCGGATTGCTCCTGAAATATGCCCGTCAGGTGGCTTCCGCGAGCAACGGGTGCGTGACGGACGTATGAGAAAGTTTTTCTAAATAAACTGCAAACCTGTACGAATTTTCATTTTCCCTTAACCCGGTGGGTTCCGGGGAAAATATTCAGATATAACCTTAACTTATGAAGCCAATAGAAGCGACTCAACAGGAAGTGCTTGCCCCCGTGCCGGCACCGCTGCCCTGGATTACCGGTGCAGAAGCCGTATTGCGTTGTCTGATCGAGGAAGGGGTGGACACGGTTTTTGGTTATCCCGGCGGTGCGATTATGCCCATTTACGATGCTTTGTTCGATTACCAGGACAGGATTCGCCATATCCTTCCCAGGCATGAACAAGGCGGCATACATGCAGCCGAGGGGTTTGCCAGGGCGACCAGAAAAACCGGTATCGTGTTTGCGACCTCCGGGCCTGGCGCCACCAACCTTATCACTGGTCTTTGCGATGCCATGCTGGATTCCACACCGCTGGTTTGTGTTACCGGCCAGGTGCCTGCCCATCTTCTTGGCTCGGACGCATTTCAGGAAACCGATGTCATCAACTGTACCATTCCTGTCACGAAATGGAATTACCAGGTAACGCGGGCCAGCGAAATCCCTGCAGTTTTTGCCAAAGCCTTTTTTATCGCAAATTCAGGCAGGCCGGGCCCGGTTGTCATTGATGTGACAAAAAATGCCCAGAACGAGTCCATGGCGTTCGCCTATGAGCGGCTCCACTATATCCGCAGCTACCACCCCAACCCTCGGCCGGATGTCGAAAGCCTGAAAGAAGCGGCAGACTTAATCAACTCGGCCCGGAAGCCGATGATCCTGGCCGGACATGGTATCCAAATTGCCCATGCCCAGGAGGTGTTCAAGGCGTTTGTAGAAAAAACGGGTATCCCCGTGGGCTGTACCCTGCATGGCCTTTCCTCATTGCCCTCCGACCATCGTCTTCACATGGGTATGTTGGGGATGCATGGGAATTACGGCCCGAATATCAAACAAAACGAATGCGATGTGCTTATCGCCGTGGGGATGCGCTTCGACGACCGGGTAACCGGAAATCTCAGCAAGTATGCCAAACAGGCAAAGGTTATCCATATCGAGATTGACCCTGCGGAAATCAATAAAAACGTTTTCGCCCATGTGCCGATCCTGTCGGACGCCAAAGTAGCCCTGGAGCAACTCCTGCCGATGGTAACGGAAAAATCTTACCCGGAATGGGTGGAAAGCTTCCATGCCTGTGCGCGCATCGAAGAGGAAAAGGTCATTTCCCGTGATCTAAGCCCGGCAGACGGAGGGGTGATACGTATGGGGATGGTCGTTAAAATGATTTCCGATAAAACCAATGGGCAGGCGCTTGTCGCTACCGATGTGGGACAGCACCAGATGATCGCCGCCCGTTATTATAGCTACCGGGATACAAACCAATGGATTTCGAGCGGTGGCGCCGGTACTATGGGCTATGGCCTGCCTGCTGCTTTCGGCGCCAAAGTGGCCCGTCCGGATAAAGAGGTCGTCGCTTTCATCGGCGACGGTGGCTTCCAGATGACTATTCAGGAACTCGGAATGTGTGCACAATGGGATATGGCCGTGAAAATCGTCCTGCTCGACAATAACTACCTGGGTATGGTGCGCCAGTGGCAGCAATTATTTTTTGACCGCAGGTATTCTTCTGTCGAATTGAAAAACCCGGACTTTGTAAAAATTGCCGAGGGCTTCGGTGTAAAGGGCAGGAAAGTCTCGCGTGCCGATGAACTCGGGGAGGCTGTCGCAGAAATGCTCGCCTATCCCGGCCCTTATCTCCTGCACGTCGAAGTCCTGCAGGAAGATAACGTGTTTCCGATGGTGCCTGCCGGCTGTGCGGTGGATGAAATTATCCTGGAACCATGCCCCCCGAAGGGTTAATCAATGCCAAGAGATGACAAAAGAATATACCCTCACTGTTTTTTCAGAGAACCAGACCGGCCTGATGTCCAGAGTGGTTTCGGTATTTACCCGGCGGCATATCAATATTGAAAGCCTGACGACCTCAAAGTCCTCTATCCAAGGGATACACCGCTACACAATCGTTGTCCATGTGAGCGAAGATATGGTCGTGAAGCTCGTTGCCCAGTTGGAGAAGCAGGTGGATGTCGTAAAAGCATTTTACTACGAAAACGACGAGATCGTTTATCAGGAGATAGCGCTTTATAAAGTACCGACTTCTGTTTTTATCAACAATACCCGCGTTGAACAAATGATCCGGAGGCATAATGCCCGGGTACTGGAGATCGAGGCGGAGTATATCGTGATCGAAAAGACGGGTCACCAGTTTGAAACGGAAGCCTTACTGGAAGAGCTGAAGTCGGTCGGGGTTTATGAGTTTGTCCGTTCCGGCCGTGTGGCGATCGTACGTCCGATGGAACGCCTCAACAACTACCTCAAATCGCTGGAACACAGTATGCAGCAGGAGTAGGCCAAGGGGGTTATCTGCTCCTGTCCATTACAAGACATGCCTTTAATTCGTCCAGTTTTTCCTCCAGCCACCCCCGGTTGAAAATATCCGGGGCCCCCTCGACGGCTTCCTTTATCCGCTGGTATTCCGCAGCGGCTTTTTCCGGTTTCAGGTAAGCGAGTCGGCAGCGCAGCTGTGCCGCCTTGCGGGTGAATTTGACGAGGTTGTGGTAGCCTGTACGTCGTGCATCTGCGAGAAGGTCGTTGCGCTGTAGGTATTGCCGGAAGGCATCGGCAAGGGAGAATAGGGCTTCGTAGGCTTCGAGGTCGTAATAGGTGCGCAGCAGTAGGGCCTTGGCCCCAAGACTGTAGCGCAAATCGCTGTATTCGACCTGGATCAACAGGTCAAGGACGCGTTCGTACTGCCCCATGGCATAACAACATGCAGCGAGGTTAAAGCGGTAGGCATTGTCCATCGCATCGGGGTTGAGGTGGTCTTTGTAGGTTTCGATGAAGCCTAATGTCCAGTCGAGATGCCCCAGTCGAATCCCCGTAGTAACAATATTTTTGTAGTCCCATTCCGATAAGATGCCGTCTTCCAACAGCAGCCCCTTATCTAACTGGATCTGGTATAGAGAGAGTACTTCCTCCAGGAAAAGTGTTTCGCCCTGGTTGATCCTGCCGATGCAATAATTCATGAGGTAGTTATACATCAGGATCAGGTCAGCATGGGAAAAATAGGCTTCGTTGCGCACGAGGGCCGCTCTGGCTTCGTGGTAAATGCGGAGGTCGCCCCCGCTCAGCAGCATATAGGTGCGGTAATAGGCCTCGATTGCAGGTACGCCGAGATAGCGCCCGGGATCTGTTTCGATGGCTTTCAGGATTGGAGCCAGAAAATGGAGCTCGACGCCGGTGCGCAGCATTTTCTGCCTGACCTGCACTTCGCAGGCGTCCCGCAGTTTTTCCAGGATAAAAAAATGGTCGAGGTTGAGCTGTTTGGCCTCAAAAAAGCCTTCGTCCTGATGTTGCTCCGTTTGATTTCGATATTCGAGGGCTTCCCGGTCCAGCAGGCATCCTTTGAACAGCGTGTCAAATGTGCTTTCCAGGTGATCTCCTAAGGCTTCCCGGGCATTTAAGTGCCGTTTCTCATACAGCGCGTACAGATTTTTATTCCTTATCCCCTTCAACAGAAACAGCGCCTGGAAAAAAGGGTCCCGGCCAAACTGCTCCTGTGTGATAAATGACTCGAGGAGCCGCTGGGCATAGGTCAGCAATGGGGCCAGTTTGCCTTCGTCAAAAGGGGAATCCCCAAAAATTTCCCGGTACACCTGTGTTTTTTCAATTAAAGGCCCCTCAAAACCGGGGTAAATTTCCCCGCAATACTGGATCAAACGACGCAGCTCGCTGTGCTTGTTGAAATATGGAGATGCCGCAAATGCACAAAATCGCGTCATCTCCTTTTTCTGGAGATGCCTAAGGTGTTGAAAAAATTTTCCTGCTTTCAAAAAAAATCAAATTTTTAAATAAAAATAATTACGCAATATTATGATATTGTTTTGTTTATAAAAATAAAATTGTAAATTTTGGTAAAAAAAAATCAAAAAATGCTAAAAAAAGTCCTGTTTTGTAAGCTCTTTTTTCCTGATGTTTGTACTATGCAAATAAAGTTGCTTAATTTTCAATGAAAAAGATTGCCCATGAACCAAATGCTCCGATTATCCGTCCTCCCTCTCCTGTTGCTGACCTGCCTGTCCAGCCTGCCTGCACAGTTGCCATGCGTTACATTCGATAGTCTGACGGCAGGGAAGAACTTCAACTTTGGACTTACCGCGGTGTTCGAGATGCCCGTTGTGTCCGAGCAAAATTTCCGCGTTTTGATAACCCCGTTGCCTACCGCAGGATTGCCTGCCAATGCCAGGGGAACGGTTGTAGATGCCAAATCATTGGGCAACAAATTTCCCAAAGCTACGGGAAATGCTTTCCAACTACAAAATACGGCGCTCACCTTTGTATGGGGTGACGCCGGGCAGAAAGTAACCTCGCTCTGCTTTGACCTCTATGTGGGCGATGGGATAAAGGTCTTTGCGGTGAACGGATTTCCGGAAGCAATTACTTCAAAAAACCTTGCAGATTTAAACGGGCTTAACCAGGCGCTGACCGGAGTAAAGGCAAAAGTGACGTTCGAGCCCGCTTCCAACGGCAGGATCGCCCGGGTCTGCCTGGAAGGGGCGATCTCCCGGTTTGCAGTCGGCGGGGAAGACCTCATCGTTGACAACTTCTGCTTTCAGGCAAAAACGGTCGAGCCCGCATGTAGCATTGCCGAAGTCAAAGCAACAGACGTGGTTTGCGATTCTGCCAAAAGTACCTACAGCGCCACGCTTTCCTGGAAGGCGCTCAATGCCGGCGATTCCCTGGTCATCGAATCTGAAAGCGGGTTCAGAAGGGTCATCTCATCTTCCTTATCTTCGATTCGGCTGACGAATATCCCGATCGGCAGAAACCCCGAGGCCGGTACGCTGTACTTGTGCGCCCGTAAGCCCGGCGCCGCCCCCTGTTGCCAGAAAGTCCAGTTCGCCCTGCCTTGTGCACCTCCTGTAACCTGCAAACTCGGGGATTTCCGGGTATTTGACCTGAAGTGTGGCGCAAACGGTACGACGTATAACGCCTGGATAAAGCTGACGGCAAGGGGCAGCAGCGATACTTTGATCGGGAAGACCTCCCGGGGCTTTCAGTTCCGCTTCAAGGTTTCGGACAAGCCCGTTCTGATCGAAGGGATCCCGCTTCCTCCTGATGGCATTGACTTGATCACAATATGCGACCCGCTCAAACCAGGCTGCTGTACCGAGCTGCGCTTCAGAACGCCCTGCCAGACTGTTTGTACCCTGGGCCCAATCGCTGCGGAACAGGTATGCCTGCCCAATGGTACCTTCATGGTTAAACTGAAATTTACCCAGCAGAACGCAGGTCAGCAATTTAAAGTGACGGCTAACGGCGTGGTATATGGGATTTTTAGCTACGAAAAGCTACCGGTCCAGATTGGTCCTTTCACCCGCCCGGCTTCCGGAGTAGTCGAACTGAAAGTACAGGACCTGACCAGGGAATGCTCGGCTTCCGCACGCCTTGTCGTGGAAAATTGCGGGACGAGCTGTAATTTCAATAGCCTGAAGGCAGAGGTACTCGCCTGCGAAGGGGGCAAGTTTTATGCTGGTATTTCGTTCCAGGCACCTCAGGCTGACTCGGCAAGGACTTTCGCTTTATTTGTGAATGGCAAATTATATGGGAAGTATGGATACCTTCAAAACCCGCTCCGTATCGGGCCGTTGGTCGCTAATGGGGTCACCTTGTACAGCTTCCTGCTGGTAGATGCCAGCAACCCTTCCTGTAACGCGTTTACGACCATCAAGCCGGTCGTTTGTGCCGGGGATACCTGCAAAATCAGCAATCTGACCGTAAAAGCGCTCGGCTGTAACCCCGATGGGAGCCAGCGGATCCTGGTGGATTTCAAGCGCGAGGGTCTGGCAGGGGAAACTTTCGGTTTATTTATGGGCAATGGATTTATTGGTAATTTCCCTTTGGCCAAACTACCCCTCGAACTTTCCGTCCGCAAGCCACTGCTGCCCACCTCCAGCCCACAGGTGGAGTTCTCCGTCTGCATACGGGGCCCGCAGAACTGTTGCGCTGTCGTCAAAGTGGAACTTAAAGACTGCCCCCTGCCCTGCCGGGAGCCATCTATTGTACTCGACCGCAAGGATTGTGCTGCGGATACGACCTTCTCCCTGGTGCTAAAGGCCGGGGCGGAAGCTGATAGTAATTTTACCTACTTCATTTTCCTGAATGAAAAGCCCGTAGATACCCTCAGACCCGGCAGGCTTTCGACTACGATCGCGAAACTCAAGGGCGATGGCAAGACGGTCTATACCGTTCAGGCTGTCAGCGTTGCAGGTGGCGTACGTTGCGTGAAGACAATGAAAGTTGGCCCTGTAAATTGCCTGGGTCCGGAAACCAGCGCGGTATGGCCGGGCGATGCCAATCAGGACAATGTCGTCAATTTTATTGACTTACTCAATATCGGTGTTGCTTATGGCACCAAAGGCCCTGCCCGCAACGACCGCAGCGGTATCTGGAAGTTGACCCCTGCAGCCGACTGGACGCAGCGCTTTGCAACCGGTCAGAATTTTAAGCATGCCGATACGGACGGGGATGGGGTAGTGGACGAAGCGGATATTGCAGTACTGAAGAAAAACTATGGAAAGAAAAATGGTGTCCAGGTGCAGGCTGCCGAGCAACTGCCGGGCACTGCGCTCAATCCCGGGGTGAAACTGGAGATGCCGACCAGTCCCTTGCCGGCAACAGGGACATTTGAGATCCCGATAACGCTTGGCACTAAAGAAAAGCCTGTACGCAATATCTATGGCATGGCATTCATCCTCAAGGTTGATCCCCGTATCATTGACCTGAATAAAGTGGAGATTGTCGTGCCCATGAGCTGGATGGGACGTCCCGGGGTGAATCTCGCCGCTATTTCCAAAGTTTATCCCGAAGAGGGGTTAATCGAAGTATCTATAACCCGTACGGACCAGAACGAGGTCTCCGGGTTTGGGGAGATTGCTTTTCTGAAAGGAGGGATCAAAGATGATATTGCGGGTCGGTACCGCAGCAGCGAAATGAGCATATCTGAAGCGGAGGCTGCACGTTTGAGCCTGGAAGGCATTCCGCTCAGCGGGAGTATAGCGGGTTTCGAGGTCGCACAACAGGAAGGGCTGGATCTGCCAGTTTCAGCAGAAGCAGTGCGGGCAGGGACCAGGATCTTCCCCAACCCGCTTGCAGGGGACCAGTTGAGTGTGCGCCATCTGTCCGGATATCCGATTGAAGAGCTACAAGTCTTTGGTATAGATGGTAAGCCTGCCAGCCCATTATTCCTCCAGACCAACGAGGTCAATTTATCGGGCTTGCCGGGAGGGCTCTACATCATCCGTATCAAAGTCAATGGATTTATAACACACGAAAAATTCGTACGCCAGAGATAACAGACTTTTGCGAAGGGATTATTGCGGGCAGGAAATGGTGTTTGGGGTTGCGGAGGGGGCTGTGTCATAAGTATTCAGCCACGTTCGCCGCCAAAGGACTTGTGAGACAGCCTCTGGAAAGTCTCTTTAAGTGGGTAAACAGCATATTTCCCCATGCGACCCGCCGCAGCAAGTCTGATAATCCTGAAAAGTTATTTTGTGACTAGTGTTGAGTTTACCAATCCCATGAACGTGTCGCCGGGGGCTTTGCAGTCCCCGGCTTTTTTATTTGGTGTTTATCCATGGTCAGAAGGTTGCGCTGCGATCCACGTTGTTGCGCTGGTAAGGGATTTTGATAAAGTCGAGGGTGCCTGGTTTAACGCGGATGTTGAAGGAGTAAGTGCCGCGTTGTGGTTGCCAGCTCAGGTCCATCGTCCAGCAGTGGAGGTCGCGTGCAAAGCCAAAGGAGGGGTAGCTTAGGCCCCGGTTGCTGAAGTCGTAGCCAAAATTGCCGACTACGACCGACCAGTTTTTAGTGAGCTGGAGGTTGCCCCGGCAGTAGATGGAGTTATTGCCGACGCGTAGCTGCGTTTTTCCATCGGCGTCGGCCTGCCAGGTGAAGTCAATATTATGGGAAATACTGAAGTTTTCAAAGAGGCTGAGAAAGTCTTCCTGGCCGGGTTGGGAAGATGTGGGCTGCCTGCCGCGCAGGTCTTCGACTACCTCCTCGGTTTGGCCCTGAAAGATTGCCCGGAGCTTTCCGACGGTAAGGTCAGAGACAAAACGCAGGGAGGCATTTTCGAAGCGCAGTAATTGCCCCCGGGCTTCGAGTGCAGATACGTTTATACGACGGCCGGTATTGTCTTTGAGATAGGGATCGAACTGGGCGAAAAAACCTACGGTCGTGACCCCTTTGAACAATCGGGTTGTTGTGGTCATAATGACCGGGCTGAACTTGAGCGAATCGGCGGCCAGATTATAACTGCCGCTCACGATAAGGTTGTCAATGAGTTTGATTCTTCTGGCTATTGTATCCTGTTTGCCCTGCACTTTGGCCTGGAAAATATTATTGAGGGAGTAGCTGATGGCCATCTGTTCGCCGACTGAAGGCGGCACGCCGAATATTCCCCCTTCGAAGATGGAATATTGGTCGCGTTGGTCCGGATCGCGGAGGTCGCGTTGGACTTCGCGGAAATAGCCGAGTTGGGGGCTGAGATAATTGGGGGAAAAGATCATGGATATACTGGGGCGGATTTCGTGGCGCACACTGCGGAGGTAGCCTTTACCGAGGTTGAGCGTTCCGAATATCCGGGTATTCAGGCTTAAGCTCGCGGAAAATTCCCGGAAAGCTTTGAATCCGCTGAGGGTGTCAATAATCTGCCGGCCGAAGCCGATGGTATCTGTCTGGAGCTGGTACAGGGTCCGGTCGCTGTTGTAGATGGTATCGGTGCGCACGGTGGGGGTAGGGTCGAAGTTTTTTTCGATTGAGCGCCACTGCCAGTTTTCGCGATAGCTGATATTAGGGTTTAGGTTGAAGTACTTCAGGAGTTTGAAAGAAGTACTGGCATTCATATCATGCCGTGCGCCAAACTGTGCATCGTCGAGGGTTTGCCGGGAAAAAAGGGAGGTATCGCTGGCCTGGAAGCGGTTGCGTGCTTCGCCGGTATATCGCAGGACGATGGTTTCGTACCATTTTTCTTCGCCGGCGCGTTCTTTGCGTTTAAAGGGGTAAAGGGACTGGGTGAGGAAGCGGAAATCCGGGAAATTGACCGTCACGCTCCGGGTGAGGCGGTTCTGGGTATGGTTGAAGCTGGCGGAGAAGTTGTACGGTTTGCCCGGCCAGGATTTATCAAAGCTCATATTCGAGGTAAGCTGGGCGTTGAGTACGTTGGCCGCATCGTTGAAAACCCGGTTCTGATAGTTATTGGTCTGTATATTAATCGAGCCACCGAAGCGGGCACTGGGGTGTGCCCCGGTTTCCTGGCGGTGGGACCAGTTGATGGACATAGAATTCGTTCGGAAGAAATCGGCGGTTTTGAGGTCTTCTGTTTTTCTGGAGTCGAAGCCAAGCCGGAGGCTACCGGCATATTTGTACCTTTTGCGATAATCGGAGGTGGCGTTAATGCCCCAGGTGCCGCGCAGATAGATGTCACTGCGCAGCGACAGGTTGATGGTTTCGCCGAGTGGAAAAAACCACCCAATATCCCTGAGCCCGAAGCCCCACTGGTCGGAGTATTCATAATCCCTGGGAAAGAGCAGCCCGGTGCTGGCTGTTTTTGAAATGGGGAAAAAACCAAAGGGTAGCCATACCGGGGTGGGGATATCCATGATCTTCAACTGCGAAGGACCGATGATGACGAGTTTATTGGGGATGACTTTTTGTTTGTTGCTGAGGATTCCAAAATGGGGGTGTTCGGCCGTGCAGGTGGTGATCAGCGCGTCTTCGCTGTAGAGGATTTGCTTTGCGGCACTGGTATCCTGCGTTTCTGTTGTGACAAACTTGGTACGGGCACCGCGTATGACGATATCGTTTTGCTGAGTAGTCGCATCATATATGACCCCGCTGCCAGTTTGGAAATTATACCGCATGCGCTTCGCTTTGAATTCTTGTTCTCCCTGGTTAAATTCCGGAAAATTGGCAAGGGTGCCGGTACTATCGGGCGAGCCTTCCGCAAACACCAGATTCTGCGACCAGTCAAAAACGATAAAGCCGGCATTCAGGGTGATATCGCGGTATTTTACATAAGCTTCGCCATAGAGGAAAACTTTTTTCCCTTCGTTGTCCAGTACGATGGAGTCCACTGCGCCATAATCCACCGGAGCATCGAGTGAATCCGGGCTGAACCGCACGGTATCCCCTTCCAAATTCGCAAACGCAGTTGTATCGCGTTGGGCATAAACGGGAAGTGAAAAGCACAGAAGGAATAAAAAAGAAATAAACGCGTTTGTTTTCAAAATTGTATTTATATTAATTTTGAGGTTTTTGGGCTGATATGCCGCACAAAAGCCTTATTATAATTCGCTATTGCAGGCGTAGAAACACTAGTGGCATCGCCATACAAAATAAAACTTTGCATTCATGAAGAACCTGGTTTTCCCACTAATCCCATTTTTCGTTTGGTTTTCTCCGTTATTTGCTTGCCGTACCCCAGCTTTACCCGGCAAAGTTATTAAAGAATGGCGAGTTGAAAACATGCCATACCAGATAAAAACTATCGTTATAGATGCCGGCCATGGGGGCAAAGACCCGGGTTGCCTCGGTGCAGGTGCACAGGAAAAGCATATTGCCCTGGCCATCGCCCAAAAACTTGCTGCCCGCGTGCGCAGGGACCACCCGGATATAAAAGTGGTGCTCACCCGCGACAAGGACGTTTTTATCCCCCTGTACGAGCGTGCGGCGATCGCCAACCGCAACAATGCAGACTTGTTTATTTCCATCCACTGCAATTCCATGCCGGGCTCTTCGGCTACTCACGGAACAGAGACCTATGTGATGGGTCTTCACACTGCAGAGTATAACCTCCAGGTGGCCAAAAGGGAGAACGAGGCCATTTTGCTGGAAGAAGATTATGCCCGGAATTATGACTACGACCCAAACTCCCCGGAAGGCCACATCCTGCTTTCGATGTTCCAAAATGCCTATATGGAACAAAGTATCCGCTTTGCAGAAGCAGTGGAAGAGCGCGCCGCCGGCCATGCCCAGCGCAGAAGCAGGGGAGTCAAGCAAGCCGGTTTCGTCGTATTGAAAGCGACTGCTATGCCCAGTGTACTGATCGAAACAGGCTTTCTGAGCAATGCTACCGAAGAACAGTTCCTGAGTGTAGCCAGTGGTCAGGACAAAATTGCAGAGGCAATTGCAATCGCTTTTTCCGATTACCGCATGGCGATGGAACGGGAAACCCCGCTGGTTCGCAACTCCCCCGGCACCGGTATTATTCCCGTAAATTACTCCACACCTGCGGAAAAACTTCCAGTAAGCGAACCTGGCGTACCTTACGGACGAACCAATCCCGCTGTGCTCAAAATCCCGGACGGGTTTGTGCCTGTTGACCGCCCGGTACCTGCCGCAGGAAGCCCCCTGCCAATTACCGGTGAAGGAGCTAAGGCCCGGCCAGCGATCCTTTACTATGTGCAGTTATCGGCCTCGTCCCAGCCTCCCGCGCCAAAAGACACCAGGTGGTCCAATTTGCCTTTTCCCGTAGAAGTTGTCCAGGAACAAAATATGTATAAGTGCCGGGCCCACGGCTTCTTTTCTTTCGAAGATGCCATGGCGGCCCGGAACATCCTGAGAAGCCGTGGCTTCCCCGATGCTTTCGTCACAGTTTATGAAAACGGAATGCGCATTTCGCTGGAGGCAGCAGCCAAAAAACTTAAATGAAGGGTATTGCAAGTACTTTTTTAATGACGTGCCTTTCATCAGACTTGTTGCGGCAGGATCATCCGGGCAAAAATGGCTCTTTTCTGCCCGGATTTTGTATTTTTCGCGCATATATTCCGGCTTTTTCCCTCAAAATGCCTTCGTGTAAACAGAAGGTAGCCCCATTTTTCTTCCCTCGTTGACGTATTGCAACAAGTCGGATGAAAAACGTCTTTACAATCAGTTTTTTCTTCGCACAGATGATATAATGCACATATTAAGCTACCTTTGCGGGGAAATTACTTTCAGCCATATCCAGGCTTTAAGCGCTTAAAAGGACAATTATATTTAGCTATGACGATTTCAAATGAAATAAAAGTAGGCGTGTTGGCATTGGTTACCCTTCTGGTCTCTTTATGGGGATTCCAGTTTATAAGGGGTAAGAATATGCTCAAGCGCTCCAATCTGTATTATATCGAATATAAGAACGTCAATTTATTGAATATTTCCACCCCGGTCACGATCAATGGGGTACAGGTCGGTTTTGTATCGAATATCGTGCCTTTACAGGAAACAGATAACGTCCTGGTGACGATAGATTTGAATAAAGAGGTCGTCATACCGAAAAGTACCATAGCGGAAATCCGGGACATCGGCTTCATGGGGGGGAAAGCTATCGTGCTGGAATACGAACGTCCCTGTAGCGGGCCGGATTGTGCCCAGAGCGGGGATTACCTGAAAGGAAGGGTTCTCGGTATGATTGGGTCCATGGTCACCCCGGAAGAGATGAACGTATATATGGATATTATCCAGCAGGGGGTCAAAGGTACGATTGATACTCTGAATAAGCGGCTGCTGGGTAAGGATGCGGAAGGTGCCCTGGCAGAAAGCCTGAAGGACTTACAAGGCACTCTGGCCAACCTGAACAGCTCCAGCGGGAGGCTCGATGCCCTGTTTGCAAATTCTTCCGGCAATATCGAAGGGTCTTTGAAAAACCTACGGAGTATCAGCGCCAACATACAGGCCAATAACGATAAAATCAGCAGCCTGATTTCCAATGCAGAAAAGTTTAGCCGTCAGCTCGACCAGGTCAGTCTCCAGAAAACAGTCGGGGAGCTCGATCAGACAATGGCGGAGCTCAGGACTGCTGTCAAAACAGCAAACCACACTTTTTCTGAAATTAATACGGTGGTAGAAGGAATTAATTCCGGCAAAGGCTCTCTTGGGAAATTGATTCAGGACGACAAAGCTTATAATGGGCTTTCTGCGGCAGGCTTCCGGGTAGATTCCCTCGCAACAGACCTCCAGCAACACCCTTACCGTTATATCCCGTTCAAAAGCAGGGCAAAAGTCAAGCGGTTGGACCGCCTGGACGCAAAAGAAAAAGGGAATTGAAAAGCTGTTCGTCGAATTGTTGCCCGGGGTAGCGACCCTTCACGGGGTAGCTGTTGATAGGTCTGTTGATTAACCCGGAATGCTTTCGAACTGGAGCTTCGCGAGCGCCCGGTAGGTGCCGTTTTCCAGCTCAGACAGTACCTCGTGCGTACCTTCCTCAATAACCTTTCCCTTGTCAATCACATAGATAAAATCGGCGTCGCGGATAGTGGCGAGCCGATGGGCGATAATGATGGAAGTACGGCCCTCGAGCAATTTGTCGAGGGCTTGCTGTACGAGTTTTTCCGATTCTGCATCGAGGGAGGAGGTCGCTTCATCCAGGAGCAGGATTGCAGGGTCTTTGAGGATTGCCCGTGCGATGGCGATACGTTGCCGCTGGCCGCCGGACAATTTTACCCCGCGCTCACCGACGATCGTCTCGAGGCCGTCCGGAAATGATTGGATAAATTCCCAGGCATTTGCCTTTTCTGCTGCTTCGATGAGTTCTGCTTCACTTGCATCCGTTTTGCCATAAAGAATGTTTTCGCGGATTGTGCCCCCGAACAACAAAACCTCCTGGGGTACGATAGCGATATTGGAGCGGTACTCCAGCAGGTCATAATCATAAATACTTTTCCCGTCAACAAGGATATCACCTGCTGCCGAATGATAAAACTGGAGCAGGAGCTGGACGACTGTGGATTTACCAGCACCGCTGGGGCCCACCAATGCCACCCGTTGCCCTGGGGCGGCCTTCAGATTAATACCTTTGAGTACTTCTACGTCCTTTCTGGAAGGATAGGAAAAGCGTACATTTTTGAATTCGATTGCACCATTAAAGCGCCTGGGTGCCCTTACTGCAGCTTTCCCGGCCAGTATAATTTCCGAGGGTTTGTTCAATATCTCGAGGATGCGTTCTGTTGCGCCAATAGCAGAGACCAATTCTGTGTAGAAACTGCCCAGGGATGCGATTGCACCGCCGATAATACCGGTGAACACCACGAAGTCAATGAGGTCGCCCTCCATCATTGCACCTGATTGTACCATGAGGGCGGCACGCCACATGATGAAAAAGAGTACGCCGAACATGACGAAGATGATGAACGCGGCAAAAAGGCCGCGCATGTGGGCCGCTTTCAGTGAAACTTTCACCGCATCCGCGAGGTGTTTGCCATAGCGTTTGATTTCCAGGGCTTCATTGGTATATGCCTTGACCGTTTGGATGGTCTGCATGGTTTCCTCCACGACTACATTTGTGCTGGCGAGTTTATCCTGCCGCTCTTTCGTCAGCCGGCGGATATAGCGTCCAAAAAACATGGCCATGACGACTACTACCGGAAAGGTGGCGAGCATAGTCAGGGCCAGGCGGGGCATGGTGAAGACAATAATTGCCATGCCGCCCAGCAGCACGATAAGCTGCCGGAGGAATTCGGCCAGGGTAATGGAAAACACCCCCTGTACCTGGGTGACGTCATTGGTAATCCTGCTGGTGAGCTCCCCAACCCGGTGTTCTTCCAGAAACGGAATGCCTAATGTGACCATCTTGCGGTAGAGGTCTGCCCGCAGGGCGGCCATGCTTTTTTCGCTCACCTTGGCAAAAAGCTGTACCCGAAAGTAGGACAACACGCTCTGTACGGCGAGCAGCGCAAGGAGTGCCAGGAAAATTCCAGTCAACGAGAGACCATACGTCGGTTTCCCCGCGATGATATTGAACATTTCGCCCGGCAGCTTCATAATGGCCAGGAAGAGCAGGCTGCCGGCGGCAAGGAAGGCCATCCCTATGGCAAATGCCCAACGGTAGGGCAACACATATTTGAAAATCTCGATGGAATGACGGAAACTTTCTTTGGAAAAACGCGGCTTTTCTGCCCGATTGTCTGAATTTTGTTGTTGTTTTGCCATAGAGCCCATGACGTTTGTTGTTGTTGTCCCGCTTATTGCTTTGTTATTCGATGTAGCTATATCCGGACAGTGAACTTTCAAATGAAGGGATAACAAAGAACACTATGGAAAAGATGTAAAAGTGCCGGCAGGAGCACGAATAAAATTTTTGTGGTGCAGTATCGTTTAGATGTTATACTTGTTATAATGGGGCGGCGGGGAAATAAAAAAGCGCCCTTTTTGAGCCTTGATCCCCCCGGTGGTGTTTAAACAGCATGGGGATGTGTAAAAAGCCTCCGGCACGTCCTTTGGCGGCTCAGGCCGCCAAAGAATATTCCTCAGAGTGCCGTTTTTATTGATTTTGCGAAGC
>JBEIGB010000056.1:0-25159 GCA_040382095.1 Lewinellaceae bacterium | reverse complement strand
TTTTTTTCAAAATTATTTTTCGAAATATCTATTATTTTAGTACTTTAAGGGGCATAAAAAGGAATTTTCAAATAATTAATAGATGAAAATCACTGGTGCCAGAATTTTTGATGCAACAGCCCAGAAGATCTGGGACATATTAATGGACCCGGAAGCTTTGGCACAGATTACCCCGGGGATCACACGGCTTGAGCAGACCGGTCCCGACGCTTTTCGTGCGATTGCAGATGTGAAAATCGGGCCCGTGAGCGGTTCGTTCACCGGTAAGGTGGATTTGCTTGAAAAAGACGTGCCCAGGCGTTTTGTGATGCACGTTGAGCAAAACAGTAAGATCGGCAATGTCGCTGCAGATGTCCTTATTCTATTGGAGGGATTGCCAGATGGTAAGACCGAGCTGCGCTTTGATGGCAACGCACAGTTGTCCGGGTTGCTGGCAAGGACAGGGCAGCGTGTATTGACCGGCGTTGCCAATACACTCACGGAGCAGTTTTTTAAGGGTCTGACGGAAGCGCTGAGGGCTTAAACCGGAGATTTTCGGCCCGCAGGCCAGGATGTGGCCACTATTGAAGAATGGCAATCATTTTTTTACCTCATAAAACATTTTTTATGCCCGTACGCATTCAAGTAACTGTCAACGGCAAGCAATATACCAGTGAGGTAGAGGCACGGGATCTTCTGGTATATTACTTGCGTGATTCGCTGCGGCTCACTGGTGCCCATGTGGGGTGTGATACCAGTAGTTGTGGTGCCTGTACTGTCCTGATAGATGGACAGGCAGCCAAATCGTGCACTGTCCTGGCTGTCCAGGCCGATGGATGTTCCATAACAACCGTTGAAGGCATGGGTGCGCCGGATTCCCTTCACCCACTACAGGAGGGTTTCCGGGAACATCACGGGTTACAGTGCGGCTTTTGTACTCCCGGAATGATCATGGTCGCCGCTGATTTGTTGCAGCGCAACCCAGACCCCAGTGAAATGGATATCCGCCATGCCCTCGAAGGTAATTTCTGCAGGTGTACCGGATATCATAATATTGTCCGCTCTGTGCAATATGCTGCTGAAAAAATGAAAGAACATACAAAAATCAATGCCGCATGACATTCATAGGAAAATCTGTAAAGCGCCTCGAGGATAAGCGCTTCATCACCGGTAAAGGCAATTATACCGATGATATTGTCCTCCCGGGTATGACGCACGGGTATATCCTGCGCAGCCCTTACGCGCATGCGCGCATCGTGCGTATAGATACCTCCGATGCAGCGGCAATGCCCGGCGTAGTAGCTATTTTCACAGGTAAAGATATCGCCGAGACGGGTATTGTCGGTGTTCCCACAGGATGGCAGGTTAATTTCCGTAGTGGCGATACGATGAAAGAACCGCCCCATCCACTGCTCGTGTCCGATAAAGCTTTACATGTTGGCGATGGGATAGCGATCGTCATCGCAGAAAGCCGGGAGCAGGCAAAAGATGCCGCCGACAGCATTGATGTTGAATATGAAGTGCTGCCTGCAGTTGCCAATCCGGCAAAGGCGGCACAGCCGGGTGCGCCGCTCGTCCATGATATTGCCCCCGGCAATGTGGCTTTCGATTGGGAACTGGGTAACCCGCGCGCGGAGGTGGATGCTGCACTGGCAGCTTCGCACCATATTACCGAGATGGATATTGTCAACCAGCGCCTCGTGCCCAATGCAATTGAGCCACGGGCAGCAATTGGGCACTATGAAGATGCCTACGATAAATATACGCTGTACACCACCTCTCAAAACCCACATTTGACACGTCTGCTGATGTGCGCATTTGTACTGGGTATCCCGGAGCATAAAGTGCGGGTCGTCGCTCCTGATGTTGGTGGTGGGTTTGGCAGTAAAATATTTCACTATGCCGAAGAGGCACTGGTAACGTGGTGCTCGCGCCGGCTTAAGCGCCCGGTAAAGTGGGTGGCCGATCGCAGCGAAAGTTTTATTACGGACGCACATGGCCGCGACCATGTTACCCGTGCGCAGATGGGGTTCGATAAAGATGGGCGTGTCACAGCACTCAAGGTGAGTACTTACGCCAATTTAGGGGCGTATTTGTCCACTTTTGCACCTGCCGTACCTACATATCTGCACGGAACACTCATGCAGGGGTTGTACACCACGCCCAAAATCAATGTCGAGGTGTTTGGTATGTTCACGCATACAGTTGCAGTAGATGCGTACCGGGGTGCAGGCCGGCCAGAGGCAACGTATGTCCTGGAGCGCCTGATGGATACTGCCGCACTGGAAATGAATATGGACCCTGCCGAGCTGCGCCGGATCAATTTTATCCCGCCTTTTGATGGCGTCAACCAACCGGGGTATCAGACGCAGGTGGCGCTGCAGTACGACAGTGGCAATTATGACGCTGTTTTGGATCGCGCACTGGAGATGGTAGGATATGAGGATTTCCGGAAAGAACAGGAAGCTGCCCGTAAAGAAGGCCGTCTGCTGGGCATCGGTTTCTCTACCTATATAGAAGCTTGCGGTATTGCGCCTTCTGCAGTGGTAGGGGCGCTCGGCGCGCGTGCCGGTCTCTACGAATCCGCCCAGGTACGGGTCCAGCCTACCGGGAAAGTGAGTGTTTATACAGGGGCACATTCCCACGGCCAGGGGCACGAGACGACATTCGCACAGGTCGTGGCCGACCGTCTCGGGATATCCCTGGAGGATGTGGAAATCGTCCATGGCGATTCCGAAGCCGTGGCATTCGGAATGGGGACTTATGGCTCCCGCTCCCTGGCCGTTGGCGGCAGTGCCATTGTGAAGAGCCTGGATAAAGTGCTGGAAAAAGGTGCAAAAATTGCAGCACATAAATTAGAAGCTGCGGTAGAAGATCTGGAATACACCGGTGGCAGGTGGACCGTGAAAGGTTCCGATAAAAGTATCGGCTTCGGGGATGTAGCATTGACGGCCTACGTCCCCCACGACTATCCACAAGGGGTAGAGCCTGGCCTGGATTTCAGCAGCTTTTACGATCCTGCGAATTTCACCTACCCCTTCGGCGCACATGTGGCGATTGTAGAGGTGGATGCAGAAACGGGCAAGGTGTCGCTTAAACGCTTCATCGCAGTGGATGATGTGGGCAACGTGATTAATCCGATGATCGTAGAAGGGCAGATCCACGGTGGCCTCGCTCAGGGTATCGGGCAGGCACTGCTGGAAGGCGCTATTTATGATGATGAAGGCCAGTTGCTCAACGGCTCCTATATGGATTACGCCATGCCCCGTGCCGATGACCTGCCTTCTTTTGAAGTGGATCGAAAGGTGACTCCCTGCCCACACAACCCGCTCGGGGTTAAAGGTGCGGGCGAAGCTGGGTGTATCGGCTCCACGCCTGCCGTCGTGAATGCAGTGATGGATGCCCTTCGTCCATTCGGGATTAAAAAAGACCTGGAAATGCCCCTCACACCAGAACGCGTATGGAGGGCTATGCAGGGATAAAACTACTTGCTGCGACGGATTATCGCGCGTCAAAATGGCCCTTTTTGTCTATACAATGCCTTTTTGTCGGTTAGCATGGCTACACTTCCTTCAAAAAGACTTCGTATGAACGAAAAACAGCGATTTTTTCGCCCACGCTGACCCGTCGCAACAAGGTCAATATTTTTTTGTTATCGGCGATCGGGGCAGCAGTTCATTTTCTGGGGTATGATTTCCGGAAAATGACCTGCCCTTATCCTTAAAATATTATTCTTATGATTCCAGCATCTTGTGCCTATCATCGGGCTGCTTCTGTGGAAGAAGCGATCGCACTCCTCGCTGAACACGGCGGGGAGGCTAAAATCCTGGCAGGAGGCCATAGCCTTGTCCCCGCAATGAAATTGCGACTCAATCAACCCGCTGTACTGATTGATATCGCAAGGATCGGATCCCTGCGCTATATACGGCAGGAGGGTGGCCATATCTCTATTGGTGCAGCTACAACCCACAATGATATTGCCTGCTCGGGGCTCCTTGCAGAGCACCTCCCGATTTTCCCCCAGGCCGCCGACCTGATCGGGGATGTCCAGGTACGCAACCGGGGTACGATTGGCGGCAGTATCGCCCATGCAGACCCGGCAGCAGACTGGCCGGCAGTACTGCTTGCAACTGACGCAGTGGTCGTTGTAAAAAGCACTGACGGCATCAGGAATATCCCGGCAGCAGATTTTTTTACCGGCTTTTACAGCACGGCACTCGTGGAAGGCGAGCTGATTACCGAAGTGCAAATCCCCCTGCCACCAGCAGGGACCCGGGCGACTTACCAAAAATTTATGCAGCCAGCTTCCCGTTTTGCAATTGTTGGCTGCGCCGTCGCTTTGACCTCAAATGGAGGGAACTGCAGCCACGTCCGGGTCGCTTTTACAGGGGTGGGCGATACCGCTTTTCGCGATTATGACGTCGAGCAGGCGCTACAGGGAAAAGTGCTCTCCGCAGATAGTGTCAGCGCCGCTGTCCAGCTTGCCGCAAAGGACGCGGTGATACTCGGCGACCATTACGCTACAGAAACGTATCGCGGCCATTTGGCCAGGGTATTCCTGAAACGCGCACTGCAGCAGGTAATCGCTTGACTTTTTCGCCTTCGGTAACGAAATGTTTTTTGGGGTTGTGTAAAAAACCCCTGGGCTTTCCCAAAAGATTCTTGATCTTTGGCGGTAATCACCGCCAAAGAATATTTTTCTGAAACGCCGATTTTTTTGATTTTGCGAAGCAAAATCAACAAAATCGGCGTTTCAGAAAAGTTTATTCTACTACCGAAGGTGGCAGCATAAATCTGGTATCCGATGTGGCGAAAGGGCGTTCGCATAACGTTCGCCATAGCCGGTAACAGGGTGACCATGATCGTGTCAGACCGCTAAAAAACCTTCCAAGAAAATGCATTTTGACCACCCGTCTTTGTTACGGATAAAAGAACTACTCGACGCCCAGGGCTATATTTCCGAGCCGGAGATTGTGATGTCGGTATTTCTGGCAATAGAGTTACAGAAGCCGTTGCTGATCGAAGGGCCTGCCGGGGTAGGTAAGACAGAGATTGCCAAAGTGATGGCTAAGGCACTGGATACAGACCTGATTCGCATGCAGTGTTATGAGGGGTTGGATGCTGCACATGCATTGTATGAATGGAATTACCAGCAGCAACTGCTCCAGCTCAAAATCGAGGAGGGTTCTTCCAAATCCTTAGAGCAGCGGGAGCAAGGTATTTTTAGCGAACGGTTTTTGCTGAAGCGGCCTTTGCTACAGGCAATCACGTATGATAAGGCACCGGTACTGCTGATTGACGAAATTGACCGCTCGGATGAAGAGTTTGAGAGCTTTTTACTTGAAGTGCTCTCCGACTGGCAGATTACGATTCCTGAAATTGGTACGATTAAAGCTGTACATGTGCCCTATGTAATTATCACGGGCAACCGTGTGCGGGAGCTGAGCGAAGCACTGCGGCGGCGCTGCCTTTATCTGTGGATTGATTATCCCGGTTTTGAAAAAGAACTGCAGATCGTCCGGTCGCGTTTGCCGGGCATAGACGAACGCCTGGGGGTACAGATTTGTACGTTCATGCAGGAATTACGTCAAATGCGCCTGGAGAAAATTCCCGGTATTGCCGAAACACTGGATTGGGCCACTGTCCTGGCTAATCTTCATTTTGACCACCTCGACCCCAGGATTGTCGAGGCCACCTTAGGGGTTATCCTCAAGGATTGGCAGGATATCCGGCAGGTGCAAACGACTTTGTCTGAACTGCTGGAACGTACAGGAGTCCACTCTAAATGGGAAAGCTTGTGATAGACTTGTCGCAGTGGTTCAGGGTAGATGGCAAAAGTGCCATTTTTAGCCTGCGATGATTCTGTCGCAAATAACCTGATGACGATGTGGCTTTTTTGATCGTGCCGCGCTGCCAATTTGTAATTCATGGTCAGTAGAGGTTTTGTAAGGACAGGTACTTTTTTTCATAAATTCGACTGTTTTGGATGCAAAGTAATCCGGAGTTAATTCAGCGCCATACCAGCCTGAGCGCACATATTGTGGCTTTCTGCCGTTTTCTGCGCACAGAGGGGTTTCCACTGGGTCCGGCAGAGCAGGCGCTTGCACTGGATGCGGTCGAACATCTTGGATTTTCCTTTGATCAGGAAGCTTTCCGGCTTTGCCTTAAAGCGGTACTTGCACGAAGTAAGTCCCAACAGGAGCGTTTTGATATCCTTTTTCCAAAGTATTTCAAGGAATTGGAACAGGCAGTGGACGCGGGGATAAAAAACGACAAGCGCCAAAAAAAACGTCCCGAAAAATCAAACCGCCCCCCGAGCCTCGAGGCACTTAAGCACTGGCTATATGGCAAACCAACCGAAGAAACGGTCGAAATGGCAGTTTACAGCGGTGCAGAAGCACTGTCTGAAAAATATTTTTCAAGATTTAACGACAATGAACTGGCTGAAATCCGGCAGTTGATCCGCCAACTGGCCCGCACGCTTGCTTTCCGTTTCAGCAGACGGCGCGTCAGGGCAAAGCGTAAAAATAACCTTGATCTTCGACAAACCCTGCGCCACAACCTGAGGCAGGGTGGGGAGCTGCTCGAACTACGTTTTGTAAAGCCTAAACGGCAGCGCCGCCAATTGTTGCTCGTATGCGATGTGAGTAAATCTATGGAGCTTTACAGCCACTTTCTAATCCAGTTCAGTTATGCCTTTCAACAAGCATTCCGGCAGATTGAGACATTTGTATTTGGTACGGAGCTCCAAAGGATTACCCCTCTGTTGCGGGGTGCTGAGTATAGCGATGCTTTATTAAAACTACAGGAACAGGCAGGCTCCTGGTCAGGAGGTACCCGGATCGGATCTTCGTTGGCAACCCTCAACAGGAGCTATCGCTATCTGCTTAAGTCACAGACGGTGCTCATTATCCTGAGCGATGGCATGGATACCGGTGCCCCCGAGCTGCTTGCACAACAAATGCAGTTGCTGCATCGGCGATGTGCCCGCTTGATCTGGCTTAACCCGCTTGCCGGCCGGCCGGGGTATTCTCCCAAAACCCGTGGGATGGAAGCAGCTATTCCTTTTGTAGATGTTTTTGCTCCGGCCCATAATATCGAAAGCCTCAGGAATTTGGCAAAATATATCGGAAGAAGGCAGTAGGGCTAATAAAATTCTACCTGAATCCCAAAGATCGGAATGATTGGCAGGGCATAGTTGTAATAAGTCTTGAGTAGGGTAGTATCGAAGCGCTCCCTGATTGGGTTTTTTCGATTGGTGGCATTCTGCAGGTCAATCCGGAAAGTCCAGGTGCTGCGTGCTTTGTTCCGCTTGTACCCAAACCCCGCGTCTATCCGCCAGTAAGCAGGAAGCCGGGGTTCGTAGGCTTTGGAATTATCAGGTACTGCACTGCGTCTTTGTACGGATAAAGGTAAATTAAAAGGGATATAGCGGTTGCCGCCCCGTAACATGAAGCGGAGGTTGTAGGAAAGGAAATGTTGTCTGGACTTTCCAATGGGGGATTCTTTGCCAAAGGCGCCACTGCCGGCAAAGGAATTGTTGAAAATGGTATTGCGCCATATCCCATCCTTGCCCAGGTACCGCGAATTAAACATGGATGCTGTAAAGAGGAAGTAATAGTTATTTGCCAGGAACCGTTCGAGGGTCAATTCGAGGCCGGTATTCCTCCCCTTTCCACTGTTTTCGAGGATGTTGCCCGGGATACCGGCACTTGAGTTGAGGATGGAGAAAAAACTCCGGCTGCCGGTATCTATCGGTACCTGGTACAATCGCTGGAGGTATGCCTCTGCAAGTAAGCGGGTATGTGGGGAAAGCCTGGCCGCGTATCCCACGACCAGGTGCCTGGCAGCAGTGCTTTTTAATTTGCTGTTGGGCTGGGTAAAGGTATTGTTTGCCCCCTGGCGTTTGTAAAGGTAAAGGGAAATCGGCTCGAGACGGCTGTGCAGGCCGAAGCCTGCGTTAAGGGTGCTTTTTTCAGAAATTTTAAGTTGTGCCCCCAACCTGGGCTCAAACTGATTATCCTGTGTCAGTCTGAAATGATGGTAATGGACACCTGCGGTGAGGGTCAAAAGGGTGGAAGGCTGCCATTTTAGCTGCGAATAAGCCTGGAACATTGCTGTGGCATCGTCTTCCCTGAGCCAGTTGACCATCCGGGAGGTGCGCCCGTCCCAGCGGTTTTCGTCGTATTCATAGCCCAAACGACTCAGAATGATCCCCGTTCGCAGACTGGCCGCACTACTGATTCTTTGGTTGAAAAAGGAGGAAAACCGCATCGCACGGTGGCGGTGCAGCTCCTTGTAGGTCGTCGTCCATTTTCCGGAAAACTGGTTTTCCCGAAAATACTGGTGGAGGTCGCCGGAAAAGGAGGCCACAGAATAAAAATATCCCTTTCCTTTCAAAGGAAGCTGATGGCTGAGCCCAACAGCGGACATTCCGTTTTCATCGGTGTCGCGGAATCCGGGGTAGTCGCCCTCAGAGCGGTTTCTGCCGCCGATGCCCCATAATTTGAACCTGCCCAGTGCCCTGGTCGGAAAGGCAAAGGTGAAGTTATAGTCGCGAAAGGCAGGCTTAAACCCCTCGGCCTCGATATTGACCAAACCGCTCCTGAGCAAGAGTTCCAGTGTGGAGTACCTGCCATTGATACGGTAGCTGCTACCGCTACTGCCTATAGGGCCTTCTGCGGCAGCTTCCAACCCTACTACGCTGAGCAGTCCTTTCCACTCCCTCCGCTGGTCGTTGCCTGTGCGGAACCTTAGATCGAATACGCCAGAGAGGGCGTTTCCATATTCCGGGGGAAATGCTCCGGTAAAAAAATCCGAATTTGCGAGGCTCGTACTGTTAATCATACTGATAATCCCGCTCGTAGAGCCCTGCCCATCGCCAAAATGGTTTGGATTGGGGATTTCCACGCCTTCCAGGCGCCAGAGTAGCCCCTTCGGAGAGTTTCCGCGAATAACGATCTCATTGTTGTCATCGTTGCCGGAAGAAGTTACCCCGGCAAAGGACATGACCATGCGGGAGGGGTCGTTGTACCCGCCCGCATAGCGGTTACCTTCCTGTACGCTGAATTGCCGTCCGCTCACCAACGCATATTCATTGACGGTAGGTTTGTCCTCTTCCTTAGCGACAACTACAATTTCTTTGAGGTAGGTAGGGCTTTCTTTCAGTAAAACCTCTAAAACGGTTTCCTTACCGCTATTGACTTCGACCTGGGGGAGGGTTACCGGCTCATATCCGATCATGGAAAAAAGCAGGGTGTAGCGGCCCGGCTGAAGATTTTCGAATCGGAAAATCCCCTTTTCGTCGCTGAAACCACCCATCGCCCCGGGCAACAATTGGATACTGACCCCTTCCAATGGCTGGGCAGTTTCGCGGTCGCTGATGGTACCGCGAAGGGTCTGTTGCGGTACCTGTCCGTGACCTTCAGGTATTCCCGGCAAAAGGATTGACGCGGCGCACCATATTGCACGCCATACATTGATCGAAAATATTGAGCCGTTCACTGAAAAAAGAGGGAAGCGCTTAAGGGTTTTCTAAATTTGAATGCCGGGGCTAAAGTAGCTTTTTTTAGGGATTTGGCAATGTGTCAGAATGTGCCGGGGAAGCACGGGCAAAGAATATCCGGACCTGCAGGTCAACGTTTTTGTAGCAGGTTAAGTACATGGGTACCCATCATAGGGTACTATCTGACGACGACTTCCTTAACCTCTGAATACCATTCTACCATCGAATATACCGACTGCTGCTGCTGTATGCTTTCGCGCTGCTGCTGCTTGATGAGGTAGAGCTCGTGCTTACCGGGCAGCAGGCTGCCAATCATTTTTGGGGTGAGCTCGAAGGTACTGGATTGCCTGGGTCCTTTAAACGGGATTTCGCGGGTATTGCCCTGCTCATCGGTAAACAGGAACAGCAGGGTTTCCCCTTCTGATAGGAGAGGCCCTGTTGTTTCAAGGGTAGTACCTTCAGCCCGGGGGATTGTTGGCCCGATACTGAAGCCCGTAATGGCATCCATCGCAATGGAAATTGTCCTGGAGTTGTCATTTTCGGCCTTAAACACGAAATCGTTCCGGGCGGTATATGGACCTGATTTTAAGTATTCATACCGGAGTTCCATAGAGCCGGGATTTTTAAGGCGTAACGGGAGCCCGTTCCACGTGACATCCCCGGTTAACTGCACCGGGCGTAAATTTTCGGTTGAGTCGCCTTCCAGAAAGGTGATTTGGGTCTTATATTCATTTTCAGGAACAAGGAAACGGATATAAATATCTACAAAGCGCTTTTTTTCACTTGTTTTTTCTCCCGGAGTGCTATTGCAGCCATTACAACAGAACAAGGCCGGGAGAAGGAGCATCCAGAAGATAGGGGCAACCGTATTTTTTTTCCTAAGCTTCATTGCCGAAAATTGTTTTGGAGATAATTGCCCAGGGCGAGCAGGGTAGCTTCATTGCCTTTTGCGGCCATAAACTGGAGGCCCATCGGCAAACCATCAGCATGTTTGCCTGTAGGCAGTGCAATCGCCGGGATACCCGCCATATTGGCATGAACGGTAAAAATATCTGCGAGGTACATCGCAACCGGATCATCGAGGGTTTCCCCTATTTTCCATGGGCCGGCAGGAGTGGCTGGTATCAGGATAGCATCAAAATCGCGGAAGATTTCCTCCGTACGCATACAAATCAGGCGGCGGACTTTTTGGGCACGACTGTAGTAAGCATCGTAGTATCCGGAGCTAAGCACGAAAGTGCCCAGGATGATCCTGCGTTTTACTTCTGTGCCAAATCCCTCTGTGCGGGATTTTTTGTAAACTTCCAGCAGGTTCTCCGCATCGGGGCTGCGGTATCCATACCGGACACCGTCATAGCGGGCGAGGTTGGAAGATGCTTCGGCTGTAGTGAGGACATAATAGGCTGGGATAATATAATCCAGATATTCGAAATCTACTTCCTGCACCGAATGTCCCTTTTCGCGAAGCCAGTGGATCATTTCGTTGCAATGCTGGCGTACTTCGTGATCAAGTCCGGGATGATTGATGGCGGTACCGGGAAAGGCGATGCGCAGGGGGCTTTGCAGTGGGGCCGGGTTGGTATAGGTACCCGGATAATCGGGTAGCGCGGTGCTGTCGAAATTATCTGGTCCCGCTATAGCCCCGAGTACAGTTGCCACATCCCCTGTAGAATGGGCGAGGATGCCGATTTGGTCAAAAGAGGATCCGTAAGCGATCAGCCCATGTCTGGAGATACGCCCGTAACCCGGTTTGAAGCCTACGACCCCACAAAAGGCTGCAGGCTGGCGGACGCTTCCCCCTGTATCCGAGCCCAGGGATACGAGGCAGGTCTCCATTTGTACCGATACGGCAGAGGCACCAGACGAGCCACCTGGAATACGTTCCGGATCTGCCCCGTTCCGCGTTGGGCCATAGCAGGAATTTTCGTTGGAAGACCCCATCGCAAATTCATCACAGTTCACCCGGCCGATAATAATGGCACCCGCATTGAGCAGGCGTTCGACAGCAGTAGCAGAAAACAACGAGGTGAAGCCCTCGAGGATACGGGAGCCAGCCGTCACGCGATGGCCGGCATAGCAGAGGACATCCTTGATGGAGGCCACCATTCCAAATAAAGGGCCTGCGCCTTCAGGGTTTTCTTCGAAAGCACGCTGTAGCATTTCGGCCCTTTCGAGTGCTTCCTGCTCAAATACCTCGATATATATATTCAAATCCCGGGTAGCGGCAATGCGGTCCAGATAGCTTTGTACGAGTACGGGCAGGTTGAGGTTCCCGCCGGCAATTGCGGCACGTATGGTGGATAAATCTCGATATTGTGTCATATACCAATCTACTGACGTTTTAGAAAATAGATCCGTTCTTTGTGCCTTGGCCGCATAATTGCATTAACGAAGAAAAACATCAACCATTTCAGGCGATGTGGTTCTATTTGAGAGCAGGTCAGACACCGAGTTTTTGGATAAGCGCATCTAATGACAGGGATACTTGTTCCCCGGATACCATATCCTTCAAGGTCAGTGTGCTTTGTAGCATTTCCGTTTCTCCTGCGAGCACTACGTAGGGGACTTTTCTGTCGTTGGCATATTTGAGCTGTTTTTTCAGCTTCACAGGCTCCGGGTAAATTTCTGCGCTGATACCGGCCATTCGCACTTTTCCCAGACATTTGAAGGCATAATGGTGTGTTGGCGCATCAAAAGCGACAAAAAGGACTTTCAGTGCTCCCGAAGTACCGGCGGGGAAAAGCCCCAATTCTTCCATTACATCATAAATGCGCTCGGCGCCGAAGGATATACCTACGCCGGAGAAGCCTTCCAGGCCAAATACGCCTGTGAGGTTATCGTAACGCCCACCGCCGCCCAGGCTGCCCATCTGGGCATTAGCGGCCTGTACTTCGAAAATACATCCCGTATAATAATTCAAACCCCGCGCCAGAGTGACGTCAAATTTGAGTGACTGGGAAAGCGGGTTTCCTTCGAGATAAGCCAAAACGGACTGGAGCTCGCGGATACCGGTTGCTCCGTTGGGGTTGCCCTGTAGCTGAGGGGCTAGTGCTTCCAGGTCTTGTGCTTCCAGGAATTTTTCGATGCGCTGGATGGCATTGGCTGGGATCCCACGTTCTATCATTTCTTCCCTTACCCCTTCTTTTCCGATTTTGTCCAGTTTGTCGATCGCAACGGTCATTTCTGTCATCAGGTCGGGGATACCGGCAACTTCGGCAATACCCGCAAGTATTTTTCGATGGTTGATTTTTATTACGACCGGCAGCCCAAGGCGGGTAAAAACTTCATCGTAAATTTGTACCAGTTCGGCTTCGTACACCAGGGCGTCAGATCCTACGACATCCACGTCGCACTGATAAAATTCGTGGTAGCGCCCTCTTGCCGGACGGTCGCCCCGCCAGACTGGCTGGATTTGATACCGCTTGAAAGGGATAGGGATTTCGTTGAGGTGCATGACCACAAAGCGGGCAAAAGGGACGGTGAGGTCATAGCGCAGGCCACGCTTGGCTATGGAGGGCGTAAGACGGCGGGAGTCCCGGTCGTTGAGCGCCTGCTCGTCGGCTTCGGCGAGGTAATCCCCATTGTTGAGGACTTTGAACAGGAGGCGGTCGCCTTCCTCCCCGTATTTACCAGTAAGGGTCGAGAGATTCTCCATTACAGGGGTTTCGATGGGCTGATAACCAAACCTGACGAAAACCGAGCGGATCGTATCGAAAACATAGGAGCGCTTATATACCTGTTCAGGCGTGAAATCGCGCGTACCTTTGGGAATGGAAGGTTTCATAAATCAGTGCGGTATTTTACTGCCCTCAGAAAGCGGCATTGAACTGTTTGAGGAAACGAATGTCGTTTTCGAACAGCAGACGGATATCTTTTATCGCATAGAGCATCATGGCCTGGCGTTCAATACCCATGCCGAAGGCAAAGCCACTGTACACCTCGGGGTCAATCCCGCAATTTTGCAGCACCTGGGGATCCACCATCCCACAGCCCATGATTTCAACCCAACCGGAATATTTACAAACGTTGCAGCCCTGGCTATTGCAGATGAAACAGGACACGTCCATCTCTGCACTGGGTTCGGTAAATGGGAAAAAGGAAGGCCGCAGACGGATACGGGTGTTGGGGCCGTACATTTCCTGGGCGAAATAATAAAGCGTCTGCTTCATATCGGCAAAAGAAACCCCTTTGTCAATATACAAGCCTTCGACCTGATGGAACTGGCAGTGCGAGCGGGCAGAAATAGTCTCGTTGCGATACACCCTTCCCGGGGCGATAATACGGATTGGCGGTTGCTGAGCGGTCATGACCCGGGCCTGAACGGAAGAGGTATGGGTACGCAGGAGCATTTCGGTACTGTCTTTGATGTAGTAGGTGTCCTGCATATCCCGTGCAGGATGGTCTTCGGGGGTGTTCATGGCAGTAAAATTATGCCAATCGTCTTCGATCTCACGTTCTTCAGCCACTACGAAGCCGATGCGCTCAAAGATGGATACGATCCGGTTCATCGCGATCGAAACAGGATGCCGCGATCCCAATTCGAGGGGTTCGGCAGGAAGAGTGAGGTCCAGGGTCTGGCTTTCGACATCATCGGCAGCCGCTTCAAGGGCCTGGTGGAGCAGCGCATATCTGGATTCGGCCAGTTCCTTTGCCTGGTTGAGCAACTGTCCGTACTCGCGCTTGTTTTCATTGGGTACGTTACGGATTTCGCCCATCAACGGCTTCAGTATATTTCTCGAACCGATGAAACGAATGCGGAATTGTTCCAGCTCATCTGCGGTCGCAGGTTGCGCAGTTTCGATTTCCTGCAGTATGTTGCGCAGGGTTTGCATAGCTTCGGCGGACATGGAAAATGATTTTGCCTGCAAAGGTAAAGATTTTTAGCGCCTTGAAATACGTTTTTGTACAAGAGCGAACAATTGACCTGCTGCTATAAGTAAGTCAAGGAAAAATATGCTATTTTTAGTCGTTGTATAAGTATGAGACACCCTCCAAATAATATATTTGAATATGCACTTGCCTTTTAGCACCGTAAAACGTGGGGTGGAAGCATATCCCTTATTACTCGCCTGCCTGGCTTGTATCTTGCTGCTTGGCGGAATGGTATATTCCCCCTACCTGCAATCCGTGAGTATGTTCCTCTTGGGTATAGCAGCGGTATGGCATATAGCTACGGTCAGGGGAAAACATGGATACTGGGTTATCCTGCCTTTTGCCGTTGTTGCTCTACATTTTTTCCTTGTGCTGTCAAGCGTTTTATATCCGCTTTTGGATGTGGGATATTTATTGGAGCGTCTCCGCATCAAAGTACCTTTTTTGGGGTTACCCCTTGTTTTTTTTCTGCTTCCTTCATTTCCACAGCGCTATTATTATCTGATCTGGAACTTTCTGCTTGTACTATTAGGCATAACGAGCCTGGGGATAGCGGTGAACTACTTCCTGCACCAGGAACAGATCAACCTGATGATCCGCCAGGGTCAGCCGATGCCAATGCCGTGCAACCATATCCGGTATAGCCTGCTACAGACGATGGGTATTGCAGGGGGGCTGTATTTGTTGCAGGAAAGGTATAGGCATAAAAATTCCCCTACAGAAAAAGGATTCGTGCAGTTGCCTACGATGTGGATTTGGGTTTTGACCCTTTGGTTATTTATTGCCCAACACCTGATTGCCGTTCGGAGCGGACTGATGGTCGCGTATGTGATTATCGGGGCGGCAACGCTGCGGGAGATTGTCATCAGAAAGAAATACCTGTTAGGGGTATTGGCTTTATCCGCGCTTGCACTTGCCCCTATACTTGCATATCAGTTTATCCCGAGTGTGCGTACCAAGGTGGGGTATATGCGCTATGATTATGACCTTTACCGAAAAGGCCAGGATATTGGGGTACTTTCTGATGCTTCCAGATGGGTGTCGTTGGGGGTTGGCTGGGAAATTTACAGGGTGTCGCCCTGGACAGGTGCAGGGCCCGGCAACTTGCGCCATGCGGTCGGGGAGGAGTATGCGGCCCACTATCCGGGCATTAAAAAACGGCTGATGCCACACAATCAATTTTTGCATACTGCGGCAGGCTCAGGGACAATCGGGTTAATCCTTTTTTTGATCGTATTTTTTATTCCTTTGCTTTATCGCAGATCCTGGGCTCATTTTCCGATCCTGGCCCTGCATATTGCGGCTTTTCTGTCTTTTTTAGTGGAAGCGACCCTTGAAAGTGCCATGGGGGTTGCCTTTTACTTATTTTTCCTGCTCCTTGGGCTCAACTTTATGAAGGGGAGACCAACCTGAGAAATGCCGCTTCGGTCAGGATTTGTACAGTACCGAGGGCGATGGCTTTTTTAAGTTTGGATCCGGCATCTTCCCCGACGACCAGGATGTCGAGGTGGCTGCTCACGGCGCCCAGGATTTTGGCTCCGGCAGCTTCAGCCTTGAGCTGGGCTTCTTTCCGCCCCATAGTGGCCAGTGTGCCGGTAAACAGGATGGTTTTCCCCGCAAGAGGTGCATCTTCTGAGACCGCTTTAGGGCGGTCTTCGGCCGTTTGCGACAGGTTGACCTTCCATTCTTCCATTTCCTTTAGCATTTCCACGTTGCGGGGGTTTTGGAAGAATTGCATGACGTTTTCAGCAACGACCGGGCCAATATCTTTGATGTTGAGATAATCTTCCAAAGTCCACTTTTTCAGGTCCAGTACATGGTCAATTTCTGCGGCGAGCAGCCGGGAAACTTTTTTGCCCAGATGGTGGATGCTCAGGCTATGCAACAGTCTGTGAACAGGATGTTTTTTGGCCTGTTCGACCGCTTTGCGCAGGTTGGCAGCAGATTTTTTACCAAAACCTTCCAGATTGGCGATTTTATCGTAGTCCAGGTGATAAATATCCGGTAATGTGCGTATCCAGCCGAGTGCATAAAAGCGTTCCATGTTGGCCTTGCCCAGGCCCTCGATATCCATGGCATCTTTTGATACATGAAAGATAAGCCGTTGCAACTCCTGGGCTCCGCAGACACATTCCGGGCACCGCCATGCCGATTCCCCGGCTTCGCGGAGCAGGCAGACAGGCTGGGCCGTGTCGTTGACGGGGCAATATTCCGGGAACTGGATGGGCGTTTCGGTGCCGTCCCGCAATTCTGGCATCGCTTTCACAATATAGGGGATAACGTCGCCGGCACGTTCTACGAGGACGGTATCGCCGATGTGCAGGTCTTTGGAGCGGATGAAGTCTTCATTGTGCAGGGAAATAGAGGCTACTGTAACACCTGCAAGGCTGACTGGCTGAATTTTGGCGACCGGAGTGATGGATCCAATTTTACCTACCTGATATTCCACGCTGAGCAATTTACTGGTAGCTTGTTTGGCCTGAAATTTAAAAGCCATTGCCCACCGGGGGTGGTGCGCAGTAAATCCGGCACGTTGTTGCAGCTCGGCACGGTTGAGTTTTGCCACCATACCATCAATTTCATAGGGATAATCCTCCCTTTTGGATTGCCATTCGAGGCAGAATGCGATAACCTCTTCGATATTGCTGCATAATTTGCGTTCGTGTCCGGGTACTTTGAAGCCAAGGCCCGACAGGAGGTTCAGACTATCCCAATGGGTTCGGGGGAGCTCCACGAGGGAGTTTCCTGCGCTGTCGGAAGCATAGGAAAGGTTGTAAACAAAGGCTTCAAGACCGCGTTTTGCGACTTCCCTGGGGTCTTTCATGCGCAGTCCTCCGGTTGCAGTGTTGCGGGCGTTGGCAAAAAGGGTTAGTCCATCGTCTGCCCGTTCTTCATTGATGCGCAGGAAAATATCTTTCCGGATGATGACCTCTCCCCGCAATTCTACTTTTGGGAGGCCTTGCCCAGGGAAATCTGCCCGAAGCGGAATAGAGCGGATGACCCGTGCATTTGCTGTAATTTCTTCCCCGGCAGCACCATTCCCCCGTGTGGCTGCGCGCGTAAGCAGGCCATCTTCATAGACGAGCGCGATGCCTCCGCCGTCAAATTTGGGTTCTACGGAGTACTCCAGGTCTTCGTCCAGCGGGATGCTAAGCAGGCGCTTGAGTTGTGCGTCCCAGTCCCTGAGATCTGCCGCATCATAAGAATTGGCCAGGGAAAGCATAGGGGCGAGATGTTCGACGGTCGGAAAATCCGATGTAGTATCTGTGGCTACCCGCTGGGTGGGGGAGTCTGGTGCAATCAATTCGGGGTGTGCGTTTTCGATTTGTTCCAGTTGCTTGTACAACAGGTCAAACTCGTAATCGCTTATGACCGGGTCGTTCTGGATGTAGTATTTCCATTCGTGGTAGGCAATGAGCAGACGTAAATCCGCGGCCTGGCGGGCAGGGTTTTCCGCTGGCTTACCCGATATATAATCTTTGGAAAGCGCGAAGAGTTTTTTTTGCTGTTCGTTGCTGTATGCCATGATCGTTCAGACGGTTTAACTGTTCAACAGCGAAAAATAAAGCTGGTTGACTTTGAAAGGCGTTAATCGCTATGGGCAGGTATAAGTTATGGCAGGTCTTTCCATTTCCACAAGTAGAAGCATGCATAAGAGCGATAAGGACGCCAGGTTTCCGCAGTAGAGACCATTTCAGCGTGCAGGGCTTTTCCGTTGGACTGCAGGCCATACAGGCGGCTCATGGCTGTCTGTATCCCCAGATCGCCCGCCGGAAACACATCCGGCCTTCCGAGGGAAAACATCAGGAGCATCTGCACGGTCCAGACCCCAACGCCTTTTATCGAGGTGAGTTCCCGCAGGATCGCTTCATCGGGCTGTGCTTCCCAGGATTCGATATCTGTTGGTTTTCCGATGAAAAAAGCTGCCGCATTCCGGATATAAGCGGATTTTTGCCGGGAAAGACCGGTTTGTCTGAATATTTCATCGGGGAAAGCGCATAGAAGATCTGCCTCCGGGGAATGCAGCGGGAAAAGCTGCATAAATCGGCCAAAAATGGTCTCGGCTGCTTTAACGGAGAGTTGCTGCCCTACAATAGAACGCAACAAGTCTTCGAATAAATTGCCGGAGGCAGGTCGGGGGATTGGAAAAGGGATGGATTCCAACAGGGGGCGAAGACGCGTATCCCTGTTCAGACATTCAATTATAAGATCTTGCATATCATCGGCCTAGGCGGAGACTTTTTTGTAATTCCCGGAAAAACGCAGCTCTATATAATCCTGCTGAAAACCTAAGTCCTGGAAAAATTTAATGGCCGGATGCCTTTTGGGCAGGTGAAATGCAATTTCGCCGTCAGAAAGGTTTATTGCCTGGCGAATCAGCTTTTCAAGCAGGAGCATAGGGCATTCTTCCTCCTCATTGACTACCGCAAAGCTGATCAGGTTATCCGGGCCAAAGCCCGACATACCCGTGCGGTTGACCATTACCAGGGCACGCAAACGCTTTTCTGACCAGTCGGTCAGGATAAACCCGCCAAAAGAGGGGGTTTGTTTGAGAACGCAATCTACGGCATCTCTGGCAGACTGGTAGCTTACCTCCCTGTTGTGAGCTTGTAGAAACTGGACAATCATGGCTTTCTCCCATTGATCCATACCAGTTCCGGCGTTGTATAATCTGATATCGCTTTCCATGGCTACATTGCTCGTAGTTTATTATATTGTCCGGCGATATGTACATGGTCGGGGTACTCGCTTCCTGCTGATGGCTTTTCAGCGCGTTTTTAATGGGGGGGATATAAAAGACACGAGAAAAAACTTCATGACGTGCAATTAAGGCATTTTTTTTGTTAAAAAACAAATTTTTGAATGAAATATTCATTTTTGGGCAATAAAATTTTTCCAAACAAGCTATTGACAGCCACGCGTAGAGTTTGGAGATCGGGAAGACCTCTTTTTGTGGGGCGTACACAGATAACAGGCCTGATACTGATATTTTGTACATGCCTGGGTGCTCGGGTACTTGCCCAATCGTTTGATTTGAAGGTGCCGGCAGGGGGTAAAGTGTCGGCCGGCGTTATACATGGCCTGGAATCCGGGAGCGTTGAGGCAATTGTGTTGATGCGTTCCCAGGCCGATGTGGGTTTTGCGGCACGGCTTAGGGGGAAGGAGGCCAAGGGGGCTTTTGTATTTGCACATCTTCAGGCGCATGCCCACCGGGCGCAGGCGGCGCTAATGGAACAGCTGAAGCGGAAAAACATCCCATACCGGCCGCTTTTTATCGTCAACGCCATTTATTTACCTTCCCTTAACGCGGGGGATTGCGCATGGATCGCATCGCGCCAGGATGTGGCTGCTATTTTGCCCAATCCGGTCGTCGGGGTTCCACCATTGGTGGAGGACGCTTCCCTGTCCCTGCGCCAAGGCGTTGAATGGGGCCTGGCCAAAATCGAGGCCCCCGCTGTTTGGGCAATGGGCTTCAAGGGCCAGGGGGTCGTAATCGGGGGCCAGGATACGGGTTTTGACTGGAGGCATCCTACGATGATGCGCCAATACAAAGGCTGGCTGCGGGATACCCTGGCCGAGCATAATTACCACTGGCACGACGCAATCAGTGCGCTGAGTCCACTCAACAAAGAGGGCGTCAATCCCTGCGGTTTGCGTCTTTCCGTACCCTGTGACGATAATGCCCATGGTACGCATACGATGGGCACGATGGTCGGCGATGATGGCCAGGGGAATCAAATCGGGGTGGCCCCGGATGCCAGATGGATCGGTTGCAGGAATATGGAGCGCGGCTATGGGAGTCCATTTACTTATCTGGAATGCTTTCAATGGTTCCTTGCGCCTTTTGATTTAAATGGCAGCCGGCCAGATCCGGCCCGCGCACCGGATGTAATCAATAATTCCTGGTATTGCGCCACTGAGGAGGGGTGCAACCCTTCTAATTACGTCCTCCTGGAGTTGGCGGTCAATAACCTTCGTGCTGCAGGGGTTTTTGTGGTGATCTCGGCAGGCAATGCCGGTTCGGGCTGCCAAACCATTACAAATCCTCCTGCGATTTTCCCGGCAGGTTTCGCTGTAGGGGCTTCTCAGGCCAACGATTCCATCGCAGGTTTTAGCTCGCGGGGGCCGGTCAGTTACGACAACCGCGTTTTTGTGAAACCGGATGTGGTTGCCCCGGGCGTGGGGGTGCGGTCGGCTATTCCAGGGTTAAAATATGCTACCCTGAGCGGCACGAGCATGGCTGGCCCACACGTGGCCGGTACGGTCGCCCTGATGATTTCTGCTAATCCCTCCCTGAGGGGCGAAGTGGGCCTGCTCGAGGATATTTTGGAGAAAACTGCACAGCCGCTTCGCTCGCCCCTGGATTGCGGCGGCATTGCCGGTAGTGCCATCCCCAACCCAGTCTATGGTTTCGGACGTATCAACGCGCTCGCCGCCGTAAAAGCAGCCATACAGCAGGTGACATCAACGCCGGCCAGACTGGAGGACGAAGGGTTTCGTGTTTTCCCAAATCCAGCCCAGGGACAGATCGCGCTCGAACTGAAAGAACGCAATATGCCTGCTGGCTTCACCTTATTGGATGCCTGGGGCAGACCGGTATTCCAGCGCACCGTCCACCCTGGTGATGGCACTCTGGTCATCCTGGATCTCAGTGGGCTCCCCCCCGGCTTTTATTGCTACCGCTTCCTGGGTGCGAGCGGAAAGCTGGTACTCCACTAAAATTACGCATGCGATTTTAAGAATACGTATATTTGCACCCGCAGTTGATGGGAGCGATGTTCCCAACTTCACTTTTTAACGCCGCAATATGAAGGCATTGCACAATAAAATCAACAATAATCTCCTCAAGGCCCGCATGGCCACTGTTGATGAAAAGCGCGTCACGCTTTCTTTTTATCGCTATTACCATCTGGAGGATCCATCTGGTTTTAGGGATGCTTTGTACAAATCGTTGGATCAATACCAGGTTTTTGGCCGGGTTTATGTTGCTACCGAAGGGATAAATGCACAGATATCCGTCCCGGAAAGCCAATTCGAAGGTTTCCGGGAAGCCCTCTATGCTGTTCCCTGGCTCAAGGGTGTCCGGCTTAATATTGCGGTCGAAGATGATGGCAGATCTTTCTACAAACTGACGGTCAAGGTGCGTTCCAAGATCGTTGCCGATGGACTTGACGATAAAAGCTTTGATGTTACCCAGCGGGGGCAGCCCCTGGATGCAAGGTCTTTCAACGCATTGACAGAGCAGCCGGATACGGTCATTGTGGATATGCGCAACCATTATGAAAGTGAAGTGGGATATTTTAAAGGCGCAATCCGACCCGATGTGGCTACTTTTCGGGAGGCATTGCCCCTCGTCGAGGCAATGCTGCGGGATCAGAAAGAAAAAAACGTTGTCATGTACTGTACCGGTGGCATACGCTGTGAAAAAGCGAGCGCCTATATGTTACACAAGGGGTTTAAGCATGTTTTTATGGTAGAAGGCGGGATTATCAAATATGCGCACGAATGCCAGGAAGAACAACTGGAAAATAAGTTTATCGGAAAAAATTTCGTCTTTGACGAGCGGCTGGGCGAGCGTATCTCTACCGAAATCGTGGCGCATTGCCATCAATGCGGCGTAGCTTGTGATACGCATAAAAACTGTGCCAACGATGCCTGCCATATCCTTTTCATCCAATGCCCGGATTGCAAGTCAAAATACCGCGATTGCTGCTCCCCGGAATGCGCAGACTTCCTGCTCCTGCCAGAAGCAGAACGCCTGGCGCTTCGCGGGAAATATCAATTTAATGGAAGCAAATTCGGTAAAGGAGGCCGCCTCAAAAGTATTCCGCCGCCTTCGGCAGCGAAATAAAATTCTGAGCTTGTGCAAAATGACTTTCCCCGCCTTCGGCCGCCAAAGGACTGCCCCGGGACTTTTTATATAACCCCGGATCAGCCGCTGATTTAAAATTTTACCGATAGCCTTATCCTGTTAGTTTCGCGTGATGACGTTCCTGACAGAGTGGATATATTCCTTCCAGTATCTGCTCGCGAGTACGTCCTCTACAATAATACCTCTGCTGCTCGTACTGTGAATCACAAATAAGCTGCTTCCGGTATTTTCTACCACCAGCGACACATGAAAAATGCCGTTCCTGGAGTCGCGCTGGTAAAAAATCAGGTCGCCTGGCCTGGCTTGGGACAATGGGACATCATTCCCCTGCTGCGCCTGTTGCCGTGCACTGGCCGCAAGCGCAACGCCATAAGTGGACATTACGTAATTGGTGAATCCGGAACAATCAAATCCCGTAGAGGGCTGCTTCCCTGCGGATGTATATGGGATACCAATGAATGTCCTGGAATAATCCACAATGCTTCTGCGCAGGCCATCTTCGGAATCCGGGATGGGAACGGGTGTTGGTTTCGAATCCGGCTTTGTGTCAGGAGTCGGCTTAGTCTCTGTAGGCTTGCCGGATTCAGGGCCATAGATGGTCGGGTTGTTTTCGGTTCTGCCACCGACGGGCAGATCTGCCGGGGCAAGCTGCTTTCCAAGAAAGCACCCACTGGTCATTGTAGCAAGGAGAAACGATACCAGAGTTATAGTTACTGGCCGGAAAAGGAGAGGGGTACGCATAATCAACTGGATATTAGGGTGTTTTAAAATAGGGCCGCATTGATTCTGCAAAGTTAAGCCCAGGGGGCCGTGCCCCGGAGCGATTCTTTGCAATGGTCGTATGCGGTGGCCCCTTCAGCATACTACTTGCTAAGGGATGGTTGCGGGCAAAAAATAAGGCATTTTCCCACGATGCCAACCTGTTTCAGCAATTCCATTATAACGCTGAATGCGCTGGCTTCATTGTGGTACCCCTGTAGATTTACGCCGATATTGTTCAGCGCGCTAATAAAAAAGCGGGCTCAAGGGGCAACTGTCCGGAGATAATACCTGCTGCCTTCTCTCCTAACGCAGGTCCATGTTTGTAGCCGTGACCGGAACCTCCCCCCATCATCCAGCAATTTTGTGCTTCGGGATGCAGGTCGAGCAAAAAGTTGCCATCGGGGGTGTTACCGTAATGGCATACGCGGTTTTCGACTAAGGGGGCATTTTTCAAAATGGGGAAGCGATGGGCCATAAACCTGCGTGCATGGTCGAGGACTTCGGGGTTCAAAATGCGCTCGTCGTGCGTAGGATCGAATGCGACTCCCCTGCGGTCCACGCCGACTTTGAATCCCCTGCGTGCATTTCCCGGAATTCCATAATAGAAATCTGCGCCATCGGCATCTACCCATACCGGCATCTGGTCAAACAACTTTGCATATCGGGAGGGTACCCCAAGGTAATAAGCTTCCTGGCGTGTACAGTGGATGAACCCACTAAGGGCTTCGGGGAAAACCTGCCGCAGCCAGGAGCCACAGGCAAAAACAAAAGCTTCTCCATCCAGAAAGCTGCCGTCTTCCAGTTCAATATTTTCCATTCGCTGCCGGTGAATTTTTCCTGGTCTTGCAAGCGCCTGGAGATAGGTGCCTCCTTCGCGTACAAAGGCCTCCTGAACGGCGATAGCGCCTTCCCTCGCCTTGAGGTATCCGCCGTAGGGATCAAAAACCAGTTGCGAAAGATCGTCCACATAAATATGCGGATACCGTGCCCGTGCTTCTCCGGGAAGGAGATATTGATACTCCAGCCCATGCCGGCGCATGAATGGCTGGGAGTCTTCAATCATGGGTTCATTTTCCCGGTAACAAAACCAGAGAACGCCGGTTGGGAAGAAGAGTTGCAGGCCCCAGTCCTGCTGATGGGCTTTCCACAGTTCAAGTGCACGCATGTTGAGGTCGAAATAAAGGGCATTGGCACCATAGGTAGACCGGATGACCCTGGTCTCATCGCCGGAACTGGAACGCGAATTTCCGCCGCCCCAGGCATCTGCAAGGGTCACCCTGAAACCAGCACGGAGCAGGTACAGGGCTGTCCAGCCCCCAAATGCTCCTGCGCCAATTACAACGACCTTAGCCCCGCGGGATGGTGCGTACGCAGTAAAGTTTTGCACGGCAGGGGCTTGCTCAAAGGCCGGCACAAACGTGGGTTGAACTGAATTCAAGAAGGATTTTTCCATAGTAGCTGAGCAATCAAATAACTTGCAACACTCGTAATCGCACATAAAAATATACCCCAGGCAATATCTACAATGACCAGTGGTGTCGGCCAGTCGCGGATCAACGCCTTGTTGGTGAGCTCATAAGTGGAGTAAGTCAGTAATCCAAGGAAGGCACCACGGAGCAGTGCTTCTCCAAGGGTACCTTTCTCTATGGCTGGATAAACCGCAAAATAAAGTACGCCTGCGATAAAAATGAGATAGAAAATAGCCGCTGCACCCCAATTTGGGGTTGGAGCCAACAAATGACCCGCCTGCTTCTTAATGAATCCAGAGGCGAAGAACCCGAGGTACAGACCATCGGCAGCAAGAAATACTGCCATGGTCAACAAATAATGGAGAATGATTTTCATTTTAATTTATTTTTTGTGCCGACTTTCCGCATTGGTTGTGTAAAAAGAATATTGCCGCCTTCGGTATTCTGCCGCCTTCGCCGGCAGAATAAAATTTTTTAAAACGCTGATTTTGTTCATTTTGCGAATCAAAATGAACAAAATCAGCGTTTTAAAACAATATCCTGGGGTTGTGTAAAAAGCCTCCGATAATATTTTTCAGAGCTGCGGTTTGGTGGGTTTTTTGGGGCAATAAATGTGGAAAAGCAGGGGTGGGAATGTTTGTTTTTGGGGGGGTGGGGGGGGGGGTTTTTTTTGTGGAAGGCGGGGCGGGGTTGGGGGGG
>JBEIGB010000055.1:0-25235 GCA_040382095.1 Lewinellaceae bacterium | reverse complement strand
CCGTCCACCGTCCCCCGTCCCCCGTCCCCCGTCTCCCGTCTCCCGTCTCCCGTCTCCCGTCTCCCGTCTCCCGTCTCCCGTCTCCCGTCTATTTAACATAATATTAATTATAGGAAAATCTTAATTATTCTATTCCTGCTCCGGGCACACATTTTGCGTACTCTGAAAAAGGTTATTTTTGTGCCTGGTGCGCAGCAAAAATATTATTTGTGTATAACCCGGCGTAAAATCTTTGTGAGAAATTTGTGTACAACCTGTCGTAAAATCTTTGTGAGAAATTTGTGTACAACCTGTCGTAAAATCTTTGTGAGAAATTTGTGTACAACCTGTCGTAAAATCTTTGTGAGAAAACGGTTTTAGTACTCAATCTTTATAAAAAAACAACTATGGCAAAAAGGACCCGTTATCGCATACAGGCCCAGGGGGAAATCCCTTCTGTTGACTTTCTCTGGCGCTTTAGCATTCCAGATTGGTATCCTGGGGCCTGGAAGTTGTCTAATGGAATTATCCTGGTGCTCGTAGCATCTGTGATGGGGTTCCTGACTTCTTGTATTTCTCCTGTTCCTGCGGGTGAATTATCCATGGGGATTACCCCCGGGCGACCGGCTGACAGCGTTTCAGCAGATGGGCGCATCCGCTTGCGCCGCTTCCCTGCCGACACTGTTTACACACCGGGGTTTGCCCTGCTGGCACAGGCCCCCTACCCTGCCAAAACCCGGATCCAGGGCGGGGAGGTGAAACAATACAAGACAGGGGTATTTTTCAAAGACCTTCAATTTCAGGAGGGGTTGAACCAGGTGTCTGTGGAAGCCGAATTCCCTGATGGCAGCACCTCGGCTTATCTGCGCGATATCCGCTATGTGCGCCGTGAACCCACCCGCCCCGCCTTGCCGCTTTGGCTCGATACCACTTCCTTTTCTCCGAAGCAGGACTGGAGCGGAATTTCTGCCGATATGCTGTCTTTTTCCTTTGAGGGCAGTAAAGGGCAACGGGCCTTCCTGCTCCTGCATCCGGGAGGGCTGCGAAAGGAAATGGCGCGTAAAGATTTTGCCGATTACAGCATTTATCATACTACCCTCGCTATGGACCTGGTCAAACCTGGCAGGGCATACCACGTGGAGGTAATCCTGGAAGGCGGTGCGAAATCTTTACGGATGCGCATGCCGATTGAGGTCCGGACCGACCTTCCGGGGGCATTTCCACTTGTGCGCAGTATCCAGGATAAAACCCCCCTTTCATTAAACCTGGGCCCTATCCGCCTGGGAAGCCCGTTGGTAGGGGAATTCCCGAAAGGGATAATCTTTCAAACCTCAGGGAAAGTGGGCAACTATTACCGCGTTCGCCTGGATGCGCTCCGTGAAGGTATGGTTCCGGAGAGCGCAGTAGAAGTATTGCCACCGAGTATGCCCCGGCCGCAATATTTCCTCCAGTCAGTCGGTGTATCACCTGGCGCCAGGGCCGATGTTGTCCGAATCCCCTATCCAGAACCAGTGCCCTATACCATCGAAGTCCTTCCAGGTGGAATGGCACTCCGCATCCGATTGTTCGGGGTACGAAGCAGTAGTACCTGGATGACCCACCGGGAGGGCCTTCGTGCCATCGAACTGGTGACCTGGGAACAAATAGCGCCAGAAACCTATGAACTACAGGTGCGGTTGAAATCCCGCTTTCAGTGGGGCTATACCCTGTCACCGGAACAAAAAAACCTGGTATTGCGGGTCAATTACCCACCAGTTATTGCTCAAACAGCACACCAACAGCCCTGGAAGGGCCTGAAGGTTTCTATAGAAGCCGGGCACGGGGGGTGGAATACCGGAGCAGAGGGTTTATCAGGGCTGCTGGAAAAGGAGGTCAACCTGGATGTTTCCCTTCGCCTGGAAGCCTTATGCAGAGAAGCCGGTATGGAGGTTTTGCAAATCCGGCCGGACGATTCCTACATGACCCTGGAAGAGAAGCGCAGCCAGGCAGAGCGCTATCAGCCGCATCTACACCTTAGCATTCATTCCAACTCGGGCGGAGGTGGCTATCTCGGTGCGAATGGCGTGAGCACCTATTATCACAATCCGCTCTGGGAACCATTTGCAAAAAGCGTTTACCAATCCCTGTTGGAGTTACCACTAAAAGAATTCGGCATGGTTGGCGCTTTCAATTATCATGTGACCCGAATGAGTAGCCAACCAAGTATATTGGTGGAACTGGCATTTCTCTCTCATGCCGAAGACGAAGAAAAACTGGCCGATCCGGTATTTCGCCAACAACTTGCTCAACATATTTTCAATGGCATTGAAAATTATCTTCGGATGACTTTGGATAAAACAGAATAATATTTTATCAGCCTATAAAATTATTGATAATCAATTATATATACCTAAATTACCTTTTTTTTCCCTTTTTCTGGATTCCAAAGAACTTTCCCCGATTTCTTCATCGGAAATTGTGTACCCTTTCAAAAAATAAAAGACCGATTTAACCCTCTCCAAAGAAAAAAATGCTAATTATGTGGGGTATTGCGACTATTTTTCATTTGTTCCCGGCCGTACTTTCCCATCCAGGAAAATAAAAGCTGAAATAAGGGAAAACAACGGTAACTTTTCCACCCATGAAAAGAATCTATCTGTTTACTTTTTTTCAAGTTCTTGGGATTTTATTCCTGCAGGCACAAGAAACGGATACTACCGATCTAAAAGTCTTGCTAGACGAAATGGTGGTTTCGGCAACGGGTTTTTCTTCTTCAAAAAGAGAGGTTGCCCAGATTGTCCAAATTATTGGTAGTAAACAGATGGCCTGGCAGAATGCACCAACTTCGGCCGATGTACTGCAGAATACTGGCAATATTCTGGTACAGCGGAGCCAGGGCGGCGGCGGAAGCCCTATCATCCGTGGTTTTGAAGCCAACAAAGTGCTAATCCATATCGATGGCGTACGCCTGAATAATGCCATATTCCGCGGTGGGCATCTGCAGAATGTGCTGCGGATAGATAACTCCATTTTGGAAAAACTGGAAATCCTGTACGGGCCTGCATCCGTGCGATATGGTAGCGATGCCCTCGGTGGTGTGATGCACTTTACGACCAAAAGTCCTGAGACTAATACAACCGGCGGCAGCGCCTTTTTCCGTTACAGCTCGGCCACTGCCGAGAAAACCGCCCATGCCGATATTAACCTGGGTGGCAAGTCTTTTGCCAGCCTGAGCAGCTTTACGTTTTCGGATTTTGGAGATATTTTACAAGGCAGCGTCCGGAAAAGTGCATACCCGGATTTTGGCAAACGGTTGATTTATGCCGGAAGGGAGAACAATAAGGATGTTGTCCTATCGAATCCGAATCCCGATAGTCAGGTGGGCACGGCCTATTCCCAGTATGATTTTCTGCAAAAATTCCGTTTTGAACCCAGTCCTTTCATTTCTCATACCCTGAATTTTCAGTATTCCAATAGTTCCGACGTGCCCCGGTACGACCGTCTTTCTGAAATCGGTACCAACCGTTTACCCCGCTTCGCCGAATGGTACTATGGCCCGGAGGAGCGGCTGATGCTCAGCTATAACCTTAGCGACAGCCGCCCGGGGCGTTTTTTTAACAACACCAATCTGGTCGCTGCATACCAAAATGCACGGGAAAGCCGCCATTCCCGCAGATTTGGCAACGATTTGATAAAGCGCCAGTTCGAAGATGTGCGGGTAGCTTCGCTTGAGGTTAGTGGGATAAAAAATATCCGTCGGCACGAGGTGGTTTTGGGAGCGGAAGCCTATCTAAACTGGGTGGGGTCCACTGCTTATTTCATGGACATTCTGACCGGCGCACAATCCCCCTCTGATACGCGCTACCCACGCAATGGTAGCACAATGAATAGCTTTGCCCTGTATGGCCAGGATAAAATCAAACTTTCCGACCAGTGGATCGCTAATGCGGGCTTCCGGTTCAATTTCATCGCACTCGATGCCGACTTTGGCGAGGATGCGTTTTTCCCTTTTCCTTACCGCAGCGCCAGTCAGCGCAACCAGGCACTCAGTGGTGCCCTGGGCCTTGTTTATTTGCCTCACGACCGTACCCGGGCTGCTGTTTCATTGTCCACAGGGTTTCGGGCGCCCAACGTGGACGACCTGGGCAAGGTATTCGAAACCGTACCCGGGATGCTGATCGTCCCCAACCCAGACATTCGCCCGGAGCATACGGCGAATGCCGAATTGAACCTGCTGCAGTGGATGGGGAAAGCAATAAAATGGCAGGCAGCGGGCTTTTACACCCACCTGACGAATGCCATCGTCCTGGAACCTTTTCGCTTTAATGACCGGGACAGTGTTGAATACGACGGTATTATAAGCCGGGTGATGGCCAGTCAGAATAACCGCAGGGCATTCATCACGGGCTTCAATACCAGCCTGGATGTCTTTCTTGCCCCCACCTGGATCCTGCGCAGTACCCTCACCTATACCCGGGGCCGTATTCTGGAAGAGGCCGGCAGCAGGCCCCTTGACCATATCCCTCCTATATTTGGGCAGGTATCCCTGCGCTATGGGGCCCCGAAATTCCAGGCCGAGGCATGGTGGGTCTTCAACGGCACAAAAGACATCAAAGACTATCTGCTCAATGCTGAAGATAACGAGCGATATGCCACATCAGATGGTATGCCTGCATGGAATACCCTGAACCTGCGCGTGGGTTATAGCTTCAATGACCAGCTGGATTTGCAGCTTGCATGCGAGAACGTGCTGGATACCAACTACCGCATCTTTGCTTCGGGTGTCAGCAGCCCCGGCAGAAATTTCCGGATCACACTGCGGAGTAATTTCCAGGCCCATAACCGACGCGCAGCAGATTCCGTTTTTTAGGTGTAATAAAACTGGATTTATGAAAGCAGTGCATCTTTTTTCACGCAGACCAGTCCTGCCCTTTTCATCGCTTTACACAAGGAAAACCATCCGCTATATCTTTTTACTTTCATCGTGGTGCGTTGCGGCAAAAATTGCGGCGCAAATTCCTGCTTTCCCAGGATCGGAAGGCTTTGGCACCCTAACGACTACAGGTGGCCGCGGAGGTGCCGTATATTATGTGACCAACCTCAACTGTTCCGGGCCGGGTTCGTTGAACGATGCTTTAAGCAAACAGGGGCCGAAGTATATCCTTTTTGCCGTAAGTGGGATTATAGACTGCGCTGCCGAAATTACCTGGGGAGATTGTTATATCGCGGGACAAACATCCCCCGGGGGGATTATCGTACGCGGAATTATCCTGGATGATTTTTACGAGCCGGCAGGCAGAGCACGCAATGTCATTATCCGACACCTAAACTCCAGGCCGGGCCGCGAAAGTACACGCCCCGGAAAAGGCTGGGTGCTCGATGATGCGCTGCGTCTCGATGGTGCGCGCGATGTAGTCATTGATCATTGTTCCTTTGCCAATGCCATTGACGAATGCATCCAGATATCCAGAAGCTCCAGGGTAACCCTCTCCAACTGTATGCTTGCAGAAACACTCGGTGGGCACTTTGATCTCGGCGGAATGTTGATTAATTATTCTACAGCAGAACACCCTAAAGATTCGATAACGCTGCACCACAATTTATGGAACCGTATCGGAGGCCGTATGCCGGAAATCACCTGCGAGGAGTCCGGCGAAAAACCCGGTGACCAGACCTGTTTAACCCGCCCGTTCCGACTGGAATACTCCAATAATCTACTCTGGGATCCTAACATCCAGATCTATTACGGCGCAGGATTTAGCCCCTCCAACACCACGGCTTATCACGATGTTTTTGCCAACTTCGTCGGTAACCACGCAATTGCCAGAAGTACATATTGTGGTCCGTTTTTTAATTTTGACCTGCTCAATAACCGCGACAACCAGTTTTTTGTTTCAGGTAATACCATGGCGCGCTATCCGTCATTTTCAGACTACCAGCTTTTTTATTGCTGTAATGATTTTTGCCGTTACGGCCCGGGTACCGAGAGCGGTACTGCACAACGCAGGACTGTACGGCATCCTTTTCCTTTAGTTACCTATACCCCTGCAGCCCAGCTGCGCGAATATATGACCGCCAACGTCGGGGCATTTAATGCCTTTAGTCTTACAAGGCGCGACCCTATGAACCGGCGGCTGCTCGCGCCGCTAAGTACAAATACGATGGACAGCAAGCCAGTGGACGGGGTTGACTACTATCAGGACGCTTTCAGAATGGACTTTACCTCCCCCCCTCCTACCCTGTCCGACACGGATAAAGATGGTATGCCGGATGTTTGGGAAAGTGCCAATGGGCTTAACCCCAACCTCGCAGACCATAACGGAACGCAGCTTTCACAGGCTTTGACAGGTATGCAGGGCTATACCAACCTGGAATGTTATCTGAATCAACTGGCCAGTACCCTGGTGAACGGCCAGGTGACCCCGGTAAAAACGCTGTGCCCGGTTACAGGCCAAAGCGGCACTTGTCCGGATGCGCCTTCCGCCTTTATAGGTCCGGAAAAAACCCTTTTTACAGCGTTCCCCAATTCTTTTTCCGGACGTTTTTTAGTCCATATCAGCGATATCACCGGCAGGGTCGTACATACTTTTCCAATTGTGGAACCCAACAGCGAGGAGTCACTTAGCCATTTGCCCAACGGCGTTTACTTTTTGCAGATTACCGGCGGACAAACGATATTCACTGGAAAGATAGCTGTGTTTTAGCCGCTGTTTTGTGCTTTATTTAATCACACCTAAATATCTTTTAAAATGAAAATTTATTTGATCCCACTGATTTTCCTGATGGCTACCGCCCTACCCTATTCCAGCTATTCCATCGGCGCCTATAAAGCCGGGGATAAGCTCAATGTCCATGCGGCCAGTGGGCTTGTTTTGCGCGATACGCCATCTCCGACCGGAAAAAAATTGATTACACTGAGTTATGGTACGCAGATCACCGTACTTGCAGAAGGATTTCGAAAAACCCCGTTTAGTGTGGAAGTCGTCAAGGGTTTTACGATCAAAGGCTTTTGGGTGAAGGTACGCACGGCAAAAGGGCAGGAAGGCTTTGTGTTTGATGGCTATCTCTCGAAATATAAAACCCCCGCCAGCCTGCCAGCCTGCCAAATGGGGACGATCCGAAGGATCCCGGAGGTATGATGAGCATCCAGGAACGCTATCTGATCCATCACAGCGCACCCAAAGGCCCTAAGGTCGAACTGGAGCGTTATGAAACAACCTATCAGCACTTCAAACAAAGCTACGCCAACGGCGACGAAGTTGAGGTTAACGCAGGCGAAGGGGGTTCTGAATATACGATCCGGTTCAACAAGGGGGTGACTATAGAGGAGGCCTATTTGATTGGGAAGGAAATGTGGTTTGGGATGATGGATATGAAATCTACTGCCTCCATGCGGCAGGGCGGCCTCATCCTGAACAGCGAAGACGGCATGCATGAGATTGAAGTAGTATCCAGGGGAGGGATCATCCACCTGTTTATGCGCCGTGCCGATTGAGAGGGGTCAGTATTGTCGGGTGCTTAATTAAAAAAAACCTCATCCACAAAAAACCAACCGGGGGTACCTTTCCCTGGGTGGAAATCGGGTAGCTGGGTAAGGTTGCGAACAACGAGCTTATAATAGCTCCATTGAGCAGCCGATTTGAATTTGAGCACCCGCCCCCTGGATTCCTGGTCGGCCAGATCTTGTACGGAAAAAGCATCAAAACTGGCTTTTGCCAGTAGTTCCATTTCTTTTGGATTTTTGCCGCCCCACACCTCCATGGATACCGGCGGGACGATATAACTGCCGATATTTACCCCGTAGCTTACCGCAAGGGATTTTATGTCAGGGGCTTTATTTTTATCAAAATAGAAAATGGCCTCGAGGTGCCGGTCTTTATACCCGAGCCATTGCCCACTTCTAAACTGGGTGATATTGCCAAGCTCGCCGTTCAGCAGTACTTCTGGCTTTGCGGTATATTCGGGGTTGGGTGCGGTGAGTAATTCTACCCGTGCAGGCCTTTTGCCGTGCTTGTAAACCGTCATCTCCGATACCTCGCTGTTCAGCCAGCCCGCTTTAAAGGCCCTTGCCTTTACCGTGACGATATCGCGGAATGGTATTGGTGTTTTATAAATCAGGCCGTTGATAGAATCCGGCAACGTCCCGTCTGTTGTGTATTTGATTACGGAGCCGGGAATGGCGGTTTTCAGGAATATACTGTCTCGTTCAGCCAGGATAGGTTTAGCCTTTTCAAATAATGGTGGGCTGAGTGCGAGGATATCTTTGGGTGAAGGGGTAAATCCGAATTCCCACTGGATATTGGGGTATTTTCTTTTCAACTGTTCGATTTCTTTTGCGCTGACCCTGGTATTCCACAAATATACCGTTTTAAGCTTAGGAATCTGAGTCAATGCAGCGGCGGCGTTTACCCCGGTATTTGTACCAGTAAGGCTTATTGACCTCAATGCGGGGAGTTGTTTTAGTTTTTCGAGGCCTTTGCCGGAAATATCGGTGTAGCTCAGGGTGAGTTGTTCGAGGTTGGAAAAAGGCAGCAAGGCATCCAGGTCCTGATCCCTGACCGGCATATTGTTGAGGTTGAGGCGTACGAGTTGATCTTTGACTTTTTGCAGGGCAGTCACCCTTTTAATATTGAAAGCCTTTCGGATAAAGATCGTCGCTTCCAAAGCCGGGGAGCCGGTGGCAATCGGTTTGACTGTGGTATAGGCGTCGTTCAGCTTGGCGAGTACCGCGTTGCTGGCGGGCTTGAAGCGGTAGGTCACTGGTGTTTCAACAGACTTTTGAGATACAAACCGGAATAAAGGATGCCCATTTTTGATTTCTGCAATTTTTAACCGGGTATCCGCACCTGCGGCGACCCAGCTATCCAGTAAGGCTTCCTCTTCGGGGGTCAGGGGGTTTTTCCCCCGGGGCGGCATGTGCTTTTTGTCGGTTACGGGCAGATGGATACGTTGCAGAAAAATACTGCCTGCTACATCCCCGGCCAACCATATTGGGCCGGATTCGCCGCCTTTTATTGCGGACGCAGTGTTTTCCAGGTTAAGTCCGCCCTTTGTTTTTCCTGTTCGGTGGCAGGTGACGCATTTCCCGGAGAAGACCGGCTGCACAGCGGCGGCGTAGAAGGTAGTGGAAGCGGAGGCTTTAGCCGGGGTATTGGCCAGAGCCTCTTCCGCGCTTTCCGGCCAGTCGAGGAAGTCTGTTCCGTGAGTAAGCTGGCCGCCCCAGTGCCCGGTCAGCAGCATTCCGGAAAAAGTCAGTGCAAAGAGTGGATTCCACCAATGGGTTTTTCCGGGAAAATCCCGGACGCCGGTATAGAGTGCCCAGGCCAGTAGGCCAAAGACCACAGCGCTCCATTGATGTCGGAAAAGAAGGGTATCATCATATCCCCCATCCCGTGAGATAAAAAAACCGGTAACCGCCGTTAGCGGGATACTCAGGGCACTGAGGAGCAGGGAGAGCTGGAGCGCCTGTTGCCCCTGAATTTGTCTGCGGATTATCCAGAGTAAGCTGGCAAAAGAAAAGAAGCCGATGGGCAGATGTAGCAAAAGCGGATGCAGCCGACCACTCCATGCCAGCAGCACAGGCAGTTCGACTTTTTCGGAAGCAAAAATCAGAAATAGCAGAAAAACATGCAGGGCCAGGATGAAATTGCCTGCCCATTTATCGAAGTACTTCATTTCAATTCAAATTACTAGGTCAGGCGATGATTCCCGGCACCACTTTTCCGGCGATATCCGTCAAGCGATATCGCCTGCCCAGATGTTTGTACACCAGTTTTTCGTGGTCCAGCCCCATGAGGTGGAGGACGGTCGCATGGAAATCGTGTACGTGGACCGGGTTTTCGATGATATTGTACCCAAATTCGTCTGTTTCGCCATAGGTAATCCCGGGTTTGATTCCGCCACCGGCCATCCAGATGGAGAAGCAGCGAGGATGGTGATCGCGTCCATAATTTTCCGGTGAAAAATCGCCCTGACAGTAGTTGGTGCGTCCAAATTCACCTCCCCAGATAACCAGGGTTTCATCCAGTAACCCGCGTTGTTTGAGGTCCTGTACCAGTGCCGCTGAGGCACGGTCAACATCTTTTGCCTGCCCCATGAATTCGCCGATCAGGTTGCCGTGATGGTCCCATCCCTGGTGATACAGTTGGACGAAACGCACGCCTGATTCCGAGAGGCGACGGGCCAGGAGACAGTTGGCTGCATAAGTACCGGGGACGAGGCAATCCGGGCCATACATATTGATGATATAATCCGGTTCTTTACTCAAATCCATCATTTCCGGTACTGCGGTCTGCATACGGTAGGCCATTTCGTATTGTTGGACCCTGGATTGTATTTCGGGATCACCGAATTCCTTATAATTTTCTTCATTGAGGGCGGCCAGTTGGTCCAGCATGGCACGGCGGGCCTGGTCATCTACACCTTCCGGGTTTTGGAGGTAGAGGATGGGGTCGTCGCTGTTACTGAATTGTACCCCCTGATGGACGCTATCGAGGAAGCCGTTTGTCCAGAGTTTTGAGTAAACACCCTGGCCATTGCCTTTGCCACGGGAGAGGAGTACGCAGTATGCCGGGAGGTTTTGGTTTTCGCTACCGAGGCCATAGCTGAGCCATGCGCCCATGCTGGGGCGGTTGCCTTGTTGGGCGCCTGTCTGGAAGAATGTGAGTGCGGGATCATGGTTAATAGCTTCGGTATGCATGGATTTCACCACACAAATTTCATCGGCGATATTGGCGATATTGGGGAACAGCTCGCTCACCCAGGTACCATTTTTACCATGTTGCTGAAAACCAAAACGCGACCCTACCAAGGGGAAGCGTTCCTGGTTGGCGGTCATACCGGTGAGACGCTGGCCGCCTCGGATGGACTCCGGCAGGTCCTGCCCAGACATTTTATTGAGCAGGGGCTTATAGTCGAAGCTTTCGAGTTGGGAAGGAGCACCGTTTTGAAACAGATAGATGACCCTTTTCGCCTTTGGGGCAAAATGTGGTAACCCTGCGATAATCGTTTCTTCGATATTTTCCCGAGGGGACCAAAGGTCGCGGGTGAGCAGGGAGCCGAGGGCCGCACTGCCTAATCCGATGCTCAACTTACCCAGGAAATGCCTTCGGGTGAGGTGGAACTGATGTTCCATGAAAGGGTTGGCCATATCGGTCAGGATTTTGTAATGGATTCCTCCAGGTTATAAATGGTCAGGATTGTAATCGCAAGTGCAGCGGTTTCCACGGGATCCAGTTGTTCCTGTTTCGGGAACTCCCCCTGATCGAGGATTTTTCTGGCACGGTGGGTGTCATTGCCGAGCACTTTCATCTGCGTGCTGAGGAGTACCTGGAGTTTGTTCAATTCGTTGCGTTTGATTTCTCTGCACACGATACTGCGGAAGGCTATTCGGATAGCTTCATCGGGGCGGTATTTTTTTGTGAGCAGGCTTTCTGCAAAAACCCTTGCCGCTTCGTTGACCATAGGATCGTTCAACAGGATGAGGGCTTGCAGGGGGGTATTCGTGCGCATGCGCCCAACCTCGCACTGGTCGCGGGGGGATGCATCGAATGTGAGCATTCCCGGAGGTGGTGCGGTACGTTTGATAAAATGGTACAATCCCCGACGGTAGAGCGATTCTCCGTGATCCTGGACATAGGTGGCGAGTTGACCGCGGCCTGATGTCGTTGCCTCCCAGATACCATCGGGTTGATAGGGCTTTACGCTTGGCCCTCCAATTTCCGGCACGAGCAATCCGGATGACGACAGCACCAGGTCCTTGATGAGCTCTGCGGGGAGTCGCATCCTGGGGGCACGGGACAAATAGATGTTTTCCGGATCTTTTTTCAGATGTACCTTTGTTAACTGGGCGCTTTGCCGGTAAGTTGCAGAAGTGACGATCTGCCGGACCAGGCGTTTGATGTCCCAGCCGTTTTCCATAAAATCAACTGCCAGCCAATCGAGCAACTCGGGATGGGAAGGTAGCTCCCCCTGGAAGCCAAAATCCCCGGAAGTTTTGACCAATCCCCTTCCAAAAAAGCTTTCCCAGACGCGGTTGACGAATACACGAGCGGTGAGCGGGTTATTTTCATCGAAGAGCCATTGGACGAGCCCTGATCTGTCCGGGTTCAGGCTGGAACGGTTATACGGCATAATCGCTGCCGGTAACCCTGGTACAACGGCTTTGTCGGGCTGGTCATAAGCTCCCCTGCGCAGGATATGTGTAGGCCGCCTGGGGAAGGTATCCTTCATCACCATTACACTTACGGGTATAGAATCTTTGAGGTTGACAAAAAGAAGTTTGCCCCTGGCTTCTTCCGGTTCGATCCGGATCAATGGCGGATCGGCAAGCGATGCCAGGCTGATATCCCCCTGATAGCCTTTCTCTGCGACCTGATTAAAAAAATCGAAGGTGCGGAAATATTCTTCCTGCGAAATCGGGTCGTATTTATGGTCATGGCATTTGGCACATTCAAAGGTCAGGCCCAGGAAGGCTTTACCAAAAGTATTCGTACGGTCTGTGACGTACTCGATGCGGTACTCCTCATCAATGACCCCACCCTCTTGGGTAATCTTATGGTTGCGGTTAAAGCCGGTAGCCAGGATAGCCTCTTTGTTTTCCGGTGCGAGGAAGTCGCCGGCTAATTGCCAGGAGACAAATTTTTTGTAAGCGTAATTCTGATTGAACGCATGGATGACCCAGTCGCGCCATGGCCACATCGTTCGCAGGCCGTCATCCTGGTAGCCATGGCTATCGGCATAACGCGCGAGATCGAGCCATGCAATCGCCATTTTTTCCCCGTAATGGGGGGAGGCGAGCAAGGTGCGCACATATTTTTCATAAGCTTTACCGCCGGGGTTTTTCAGGAATTGTTCCTGGTCGGCGATTGCCGGCGGCAGGCCGGTGAGATCGAGGGAAACCCTTTTGAGCAGGCGCTCGGGGTCGGCCTGTGGGGAAGGTTCCAATCCCTGGGCCTCCATTTTGGCGAGGATGAAGTAATCAATTTCGTTCACCGGCCATTTTTTATCCCTGACTTTCGGCAGCGGAAGCTTTTTGGGGGGTACGAAGGCCCAATGTGGTTTATATACTGCGCCCTGTTCAATCCATTTCCCGAGGCGGTCAATTTCTTCGGGGGTAAGGGTGATTTTAAAAGACGGTGGGGGCATAATTAAATCGGGATCAGAAGCCACAATGCGTTTCCAGACCTCCGAAGCCTCTTTTTTACCCGGAACGATGGCATGAAAAGCCGGGCTTTCCTTCAACGCTGCGTATGCGCTGTCCGCGATATCCAGCCGGAGCCCGGCTTCTCTGGCTTTCGCATCGGGCCCATGGCAGGCAAAGCATTTATCGGACAATATCGGTCGGATATGGAGGTTGTAATCCATCAGGTCGGCCGCTGTCTCGGAAGTCCCTGGAAGGGCACGCCAGAGCCATGTCCCTCCGGCAATGGCAAACAGCAATACAGAAAGATAGGTAAGACGGTTCTTCAGCATATTTCATTTTGCACATAAAAAAAATAAAAATATTAAATATGCCGTGCTTTTCAGAATCCGTGGCAAAAAAAAATTCTCAGATAACTATAACGGCACCTGGGCCAAATGAATGGAAGGGGCTGTTCAATACATACATTGTTGCAGGAGGGGGATCCGGAGTGGCTGCCCCGACATTCGTCGTGCAATCATCCAGTAAAGGCCATTGGGGAATTGCCCCGGGGGCAATTCCAGCACTCCGGAAGCGAGGCTTGTTTTTAATACTGCTTTTCCTGAAACGTCGAAAATGGTCGCATCTGCATATTCATTACTTTGTAATTGGTGTTTCATGAAATATGTCCCGCAGCCGGGATTGGGAAAAATCTGCAAAGCGGCATCTTCGGGAGCAGAGACCACAGGAGTAATGGTTTGGCACGATGGGAGGCCCTCAAAATAGTGGGTTTTGAGGTACTCCATCAAACTGGCTGCGAGCGCATCGGCGAAAAAATAAAGGCTGGGTTCGCTATCCCTTACCCCCTGGAAATTGCACTCGATCTGAATCGCATCAATATTGGACCCTTCCACCGACCCGTGGCGGTCAGTACTGTATCCTCCACTGAAGTAATCGTCGCCACTTCTGGGCGCTGGGTCAGCATCGCTTGGTACCGCGGCATAGCCCGATTTTTGCAGAAAAGCCCCAAGGCTGAACGCGCCCCGCAGGAGTTCGGCATGGGTGAACTTCTTTCGGTTGTCCTCACTGAGTTTGCGGATACTTGAATTCATGACCACATTTGGAGCATTTAACGATCCGTCGGCGAGGCGCAGGGTAGAACCTGAAAGCAGATAGCCTAGTTCGAGCCGTTGTATGCTATGCCCATGACCGTGCAGGTCAATAAATATGCCCCGATTGAATTTTTTGACAACGGTTTGCTTAGCTGAATCTATGAAAGCATGATAATCCCTCCATGCCTGTTCGGCTTCCCCGTTGCCAAGGGCAGCCTCCCAGATATCCCTGTTCGCATCCAGACGATTGCGACGCAGCCGGTTGATGATCAGGTGAGGGTAGCACCCAGTGCGCCTGAATACCGCCTCCCGCACCATTCTTGCAAGTTCCTGGGTATTGGCATCTGTCACCGTGACACAGCCGGCGCAACTGCGCACAGGAATACTTGCCGGCGTGAGGTATCCGCCATGAGAGGCTGCGAAGATGAGCGGAAGGTTGCCGGGCAGGTATTCGATGTACTCGTTCGCTCCAAAATATGTACTGTCCACCCTTAAGGTCTGCGCATTTATACCCAGGGGGAGCAGCAGGAAAATAAAGGGTAAAGCTTTTCGGATAATAAATTTTTTAAATTGGTACATATCGCTGGTCCAATAATTATTTGGTGTCAAAACGATTTGCTCTTTTCTGCCATCAATACTCAAATTTCAGTATTTATTTTGTTCATTCCTGCCAAAATGCAATTTTTTTAAATATTAAATTATTTTTGACGAACTTTTAAGTGTGATACAGCAGTGCTGATCTCTGTTCAAGCTATCGGACGAACATTCCCGAATTTTATTGGGCATGGTTTTTACCGGAAGAGCTTTTATGAGAAGAGGCTGCTTCATACGTCCTCCGGAAGTCTTTGGTGGGGGTTGTGTATTAAATATTCTGGGGCTGTCCCGAAAGTCCTTTGGCGGCAGAATATTTTTTTGGACAGCCTCTGAAAAAAATCATGAGGCTTTTCACACAACCCCATGACCGTTTACACCACCCGAATATTTTGCACATAATACATTTGTTTAATCCATTTTTTAAAAAGAATTTATGCTAAAAAGGGTCAACTTATTGCTGATTTTTTGCCTTTTGACAGGCATAAGTGCCTGGGGACAGCGTACGGTCACGGGCACGGTAAAAGACAAGAGCGGTGCTCCGCTGATCGGGGTCAACGTAATCATTCAGGGAAGCTCGACAGGTTCTGTTACTGATCTGGATGGGAAATACAGTATCCAGGCACCTGACGCTACGGCAACGATCGAGTTTTCCTACGTAGGCTATATTGCGGTCCGGGAGGTAGTTGGAAACCGTACTGTCATTGATGTTTCCCTCGAAGAGGACGCGGAAGTCCTGGACGAAGTCGTGGTGAGCGCCCTGGGTTTTGCCCAGAAAAAAGACCAGATGGGGGCTACTTACTCGAGCGTAAGCTCCCAGGATGTCGTCAGATCTGGCGAGACTGGCGTGATCAATGGTTTAGGGGGTAAAGCTGCCGGGGTACGCATTGCACGTTCCAATGGTGACCCGGGTGCCGGCTCTGTAATCCAGATCCGGGGTGCGAATACCATTACTGGTTCTTCCGACCCTTTGATCATCCTGGATGGTGTGCCTATCAGCAACTCCACGATTTATGGCAATGGCAACGGTGGGCAGGATGCCGGGGTTGCCCAGCAAAGCCGTTTGAACGACCTCAACCCCAACGATATTGAATCCATACAGATTTTGAAAGGGGCTTCGGCCGCTTCGCTCTGGGGCTCGCGTGCGGCCAATGGCGTAATCGTGATCACGACAAAAAAGGGTAAATCAGGGAAACCGACTATCACCTATTCCAGTGCTTATTCTTTTGACGAAATCAACGTGCGCCACCCCTTACAGGACAAATTTGGCCAGGGGCTGAATGGGGTATGGAGTGCAACGGCCAGCCAATCCTGGGGGGATAAAATCGCCGACCGCAGCGGTGCGGCCGACGAGGTAGTGACCAACCGCGACCGCTTTGTAGCAGCTAACGGGACCGTCTATTATCCGGTGACAAAAAAGAATTCCCGGGAAACCTTCAACGAATCCAACTTCGATGCGGTATTCAGGAATGGTAAGTTTTGGCAAAACGACCTCTCGATCAGCGGAGGCAGTGATAAGTCCACCTTCTTTTTCAGCTTTGGCAACCTGAGCCAGGAAGGTATCATCCGCGGCAGCGATTACAACCGTACTAATCTGAGGCTCAACAACCAGACCTTCCTTAGTAGCTGGATGAGCATGACTACACGGGCTGCGTACACGCGTACTACGTCCAACCGTATTCAGCAAAGCTCAAATATTGACGGCCTCTACCTGGCCCTGCTGCGCACCTCGCCGGATTTTGACATCCGCGACTACATCGGTACCTATTACAATGTTGCAGGGCAGGCATTCCCCAATGCACACCGCGCCTACCGTCGTCATTTGGGCTTTCCCAACCCGGCCCACGGTAACCCGATATGGATTACTGACGAACAAAAAGGAACCTCCGGGGTGGATCGTTTTATTGTGAATTCAGAACTGAACATTGATCCCCTACCCTGGCTGAAGTTTACTTTGAGGGGCGGCGTGGATGCCTATTACGACAAAAGATTGTACTTCTTCCCTATCCTGAGTGCAGGTGCCCCCAACGGGGAGCTCTTCCAGGACGATATCTCCGAGCGCGAAGTGAACTTTGATGCGATCGCAAAAGGGTCTTTCAAGCTCGGCAACGATATTAACCTGTTGGCTACTATGGGATGGAACTATAACGACCGGCAAAGGGACCTCGTCTATACCACACTCGTGGGTTTCCAGGTGGACTACCGCGAGCCGATTACTGCACTGAATGCCAGCAATGACGCCTCCTCCATGGAGCGGTTACAGCGTCTTATCCGCTCCAACAGGGGATACGGCGTGCTTTCTTTTGACTTATTTCAACAGCTGTACGTAAATATGAGCGGCACCATGGAAGCGGCCTCTACGGTTAATGGGAGCTTTTTCTACCCCTCTTTCGATGCAGCATGGCAGTTTACCAAGCTTCCCGCGCTTGCCGCCCAAAAATTCCTGAGCTTCGGTAAGCTTCGGGCTTCCTGGGGTCAGGTGGGCGTTCAGCCTGCCCCACACCGTTTCCAGACACTTGCCGAATCCGGGTTTACCTATTCCTCCTATAGCGACCCGCTCGCCAGTGCTCAATTCGGTGGCGGCTACCGGATCAACAATAACCAGGGCAACCCCAACCTGCGCCCGGAAATCAAAACGGAATACGAGGTCGGCGCTGATCTTCGCTTCGCTAATAACCGTGTCGGGTTAACAGCGACCTATTACAAAAACCAGATCAACGACCTGCTCTTCGATGTCGCAACTGCTGCTTCCACGGGCTTTACCACAATTTATACCAATGGCGGCAGAATGAGGAACCGGGGCCTGGAACTGGAACTCGATGGGGATATCATCAAGAAAAAATCGTTCAACCTCAACTTGTATGCCAACTGGAACAATAACCGCAACGAGGTATTGGATATCCTTGGGGTGCAATCTATTGATCTGACAAGCCAATCTATCAGCTCCCGGGCAGTGCAGGGACATCCGCTCGGCGCACTTTGGGGAACGCAGCTCAGGCGCAAGGCCGACGGAAGTATTGACTTCGATGTCAATGGTTTCCCGCAAATCGCAAATACCCAGGGCGTAATCGGAGATCCTAACCCCGACTGGCGCGGCGGCCTGGGTACCAGGGCAGGCTGGAATGGGATCACGCTCAATGTGTTGTTCGAGCACTCCCAGGGTGGGGATTATGCCGAGCGCACCCGCTTTATCCTGCGGAATTTTGGCACCCATGCCGATGTAGGCAACGAAGTAACCCTTACCCAGCCATTGAAAAATGTCACAGGGAAAGAATTTGCCGCCGGAACAGTGGTCAGGGGCAATATCGGGGATTTTGGCGCCGGACCGGTATTACTCGACCAGGCCTGGTACACCGGTCGTGGGGGAGGTCTTGGCGATGCGGTAATCAATGAACTCGCAATCGGTGATTTCACCTGGACTCGCCTGCGCGAAGTGTCCCTGAGCTACAACCTCAACACTTCCGGTTTCCGCAAAACGACAAAACTCAGTTCCGTGGTCTTCACCGTGACCGGCCGTAACCTCTGGCTCAAAACCGATATCGTGGGTATTGACCCCGATACCAACCAATTCGGCGTTGACAATGGCTTCGGGATTGATTATTTCACAAACCCGGGGACGCGCTCTGTTTTGTTTTCCCTGCAAATCACTTATTGATTATGCCCTTCGCCAACGATGGGTTTAAATATTCTATTTATCATGAAAACAATCAAGATTTTCTTCTATATCCTGCTGGGTTTTTCGACAGTTGCCTGCGAAAGTCTCGTGGAAGGTATCAACGATGATCCAAACAATATCCCCGTTGATGCAGTCTCGGCAGCAAACTTCCTGCGCGGCGCCCAGCTTGCCAATGTACAGGTACAGCTCGGCCACGAACAGCGGATCACCTCCTCCTGGTCAGGCCATCTCGTGGGTTATCAAAACCTTTACAAATCTTTATATGAGTACAATCTGACTTCGGCGGAATCCAATGGGTTCTGGTCTTTCACTTATCAGGCGGTAGCCAATCAGACCCGCCACATCCGCAATACTGCTCCCACGGACAAGCTGCTGGTGGGCATCAGCAAAGTACTCGAAGCCCATGCCATCGGGACCCTCGCCGCCGCTTATGGCGATATCCCGTACAGCGAAGCGCTGAACACCGAAATTTCAGACCCGAAATTCGACGGTCAACGATCGGTACTCAATGCCCTCCAATCGCTTCTCGACGAGGCAATCGCCGACCTGGGGGCCGCCACAAGGCGGACGTTACCCGAGGATATCTACTATGCCGGTGATAACCTCAAATGGATCGAGGCCGCCCATACGCTCAAAGCCAGGTATTTTACGCTTACGAAAGAATATGATAAAGCCCTGGCCGCTGCACAAAAAGGGATTTCCAAAGTCGAGAATACGATGTTGTACAAGCCGTTATCTTCGACCAACCTGAGCGATAAAAACCTGCTGTTTACCCTGTTTTCCGGAAGCCGCGCAGGCGATATAGGCAACCGCACCAGCTTCCTGATTACTACCCTTATTAACCCAGGCGCCGCCAATTCCAGGAATAATGCCAAAACCCAGGAAAACGCACGGCGTACTTATTTGCTCCTCGACGAACGGGTCGGAACCAATAACCAGGGCGTGGCCAACTCCCTGGAACCCATGACGCTGATTTCTTATGGAGAAAACCAGCTCACCCTGGCAGAGTGTGCGGCAAGGACACAGGGGTTCGACGCAGGCCTCCAAAATCTGAACGCCTACCGGACTGCGCTGGCTTCCGGAAGGATCTTCAAAAAAATCGTCGCCGCAGATCCGTTAAAATATGACGCCTATGTCGCCGCTGATTTCGCGGCCGGAGGTATGGAAAATAAAGACAATATAGACCCGCTCCGCGCCCTGCTCAGGGAAATTATCGAAGAGCGCTATGTCTCTTTCTTCAATCAGTGGCTGGTTTTTAACGACGTGCGCAGGCTGCGCAAAAGTGATAACGATATCGCGGTTAAATTCCCGTTGAATACAACGACGGCAAGTCGCTACCCCGAACGAATCATCTATCCGCAAAATGAACTGAATGCCAACTCCAACGCCAAAGAACCCGCAGAAGGGATATACTTTGTAGTGGAGGTGAATAGGTAGACGGGAGACGGTGGACGGGAGACGGGGGATGGGAGTCGGGGGACGGTGGATGGGAGACGGGAGACGGTGGATGGTGGACGGGAGACGGGGGACGGGGGATGGGTCAGGTAGGTGTTTTATCTTTACGCAATAAGATCACAGACATGCAGTCCAGTGCTAACATTTTTGATGAAATTGTGAAAATGCGGAGGTCCACGCGGGCTTTTGACCTGGAGCAAGCCACTCCTGATGATGTGGTGCAGCGCAGTCTGGAGCGGGCTATACTGGCACCCAACAGCAGCAATATGCAGCTTTGGCAGTTTATCTGGGTACGTTCTGAGGAACAACGTAAGGCACTCGTTCCGCTGTGTATGGGACAAAATGCCGCCAAAACAGCTTCCCATCTCGTCGTATTCCTCACGCGCCATTCCGGGTGGCGCCAACGTGCCCAATGGAACCTGGAGCAATCTGCCAAAGACCCTCAAATTTCCGGTAGCCCCAGGCGCCTCAAGCAGTTACAGCAGTATTACGGCAGACTCATGCCGCTGGCTTATCTGCGCGACCCCCTCGGCTTTTTCACCGTTGTACGCCTGCTGACGACCTTTTTTGTCGGGCTCCTGCGCCCGATGATACGCTATGGCAGTAAGGCCGACCAACGGATTGTCCTGCATAAATCCTGTGCCCTTGCAGCGCAGACGTTCATGCTCTCGGTGACCGCCGAAGGGTTTGATTCCTGCCCTATGGAAGGCTTTGACCGCGTACGGGTGGCCAGGGCACTCGGACTGCCCCGCGATGCAGAAATTTGTATGATCGTGGCTGTCGGTAAAGGGACGGGTGCTGGTATTTATGGCGAAAGAAAGCGCCTGCCCCTGGATCAGGTCCTGAAGGTAGTATAATACCAATCTCGCATCAGGGGGTTGTGTAAAAGGTGCTTTCGCTGTAAAAACAGCTCGCTCCACCAAAGGATAGTCAGAACGGGACCGTTCTATAAGTTCCATGGGGTTTTGTAAAAAGTCTTTCGCTGCCAAGGGTGGCGAAAGGTACTTTTTACAAAACCCCATTCAGGACATTATCTTATCAGTCAGCTTTTTAAATAGTAGAATTTCCAACAGGGGCGAAGCATCGTCTTTGGCCCGGTACTTTCATAATAACGCATTAAGTCTATGATTACTACCATGACCAAACTCAAAGCTGTTCGTTTTCTGTTGTTTGTTTTTCCCTGTCTGTTATTTGGACAGCCCGGGCAGGAGGATTTGCTCGATGCATTTCGTTGGAGGAATATCGGCCCGGCCAATCAGGGTGGCAGGATTGTTGATATCGAAGCGAGTGAAAAAGATTTCACCCGTGTCTTCCTGGCTACCGGATCTGGTGGGGTCTGGAAATCCGAAAATGCCGGTAACTCCTGGGAGCCGATTTTCGACCGCTATGCTACGGCCTCGATTGGCGATATTGCGCTGTTTCAGCCAAACCCGCAGATTATATGGGTAGGGACTGGTGAGGCCAACAACCGCAACTCGGTATCCTGGGGCAATGGGGTATATAAATCCATGGACGGGGGGAAGACGTTTCAGCACCTGGGCTTAGAAAAGACGATGCAGATTGCCCGTATCGCCACTCATCCCAGCGACCCCAATACCGCCTACGTTGCAGCCATCGGCAACCTGTGGGGGAATGGCGAACGGGGCTTGTTCAAAACAACTGATGGTGGGGGAACCTGGTCCAGGCTGACAAAGGGACTGCCCGAAGATAATGAGTCTGGCTGCACCGACCTCGTGATGGACCCCACGAACCCCAATGTGCTCTATGCTGCATTCTACCAGCGGATACGTCAGCCACATCACTTTTATAGCGGTGGCGATAATGGGGGTATTTTCAAGAGTACCGACGGCGGAAAAACATGGTCGGAGCTGACGAATGGTCTGCCACCCGGCCCAACCGGACGTATCGGCCTGTCCATCTATCGCAAAAACCCCAAAATTCTGATGGCCATCGTAGAAGCCAAAACCTCCCGTAGCCTCGACACCCTGGGCTCCGGAGTCTATCGTTCCGAAGATGCCGGAAAATCCTGGCGTTATATCAATACGTACAACAACCGCCCGTTTTATTACAGCCAAATCCGCATCAATCCGCTTAATGATCAGCGGGTTTATGTCCTGGCCACCCCTTTTATGGTCTCTGGTGACGGGGGAAAAACCTTTCGCGATGGCAGCGAGGATCAGGAAGTACATGGCGATTACCACGCCATGTGGCTCGACCCCAACAATTCAGACCGCTATTACCTCGGTGCGGATAAAGGAGCTTCCCTGACCCATGATCATGGCAAGCACTTTATTCTTTTCGACAACCTGTCCATTGGCCAGTTCTATCGTATCGGCACCGATATGCGGGAGCCTTATACAGTTTACGGCGGCCTTCAGGACAATGGTTTCTTCTCCACTGCAAGCTTCTCCCGGGATGCACGTGGCATACTCAACGATGCGAATTATAAAGTCCACTGGGGTGACGGCCAATATGCCATCGCAGATCCGACAGACTGGCGTACGGTTTATACTTCCATGGAGAACGGCAGTATTTTCCGGCATGATCCGCTCACCCGTGCGCTGATCCGTATCTCCCCTACCCCGCTCACGATCTCGAATTATCAGGAGGCACTGCCGGAAAAAGAGCGGAATGGCGGGAACCCGTTCCGGTTCAACTGGTCTGCACCGATGGCCATGTCGCCGCAAGATCCGAAAACCCTTTATTTCGGTGGAAATTATCTGTTCAAATCAACGGATCAGGGCAGGACCTGGCGCATTATCTCCCCTGACCTTTCGACCCGGCATCCGGAGAAAATCGTTCAGGGAAAGAGCGGGGGCATTACCCCTGACAATACCGGTGCGGAGACTCATTGCACCATCTATACGATTGCGCCATCGCCGGTAAACCCAGGGATAATCTGGGCAGGGACCGATGATGGCAACGTCCAGCTCACCCGGGACGGAGGGGGAAACTGGGAAAACGTACGCACTAACGTACCTTCCGTACCAGAAGGAATGTGGGTGGCCTGTATCGAGGCTTCTCACTTTGAAGCAGGAACGGCGTATGTCGCCTTTGATGGTCACTGGAACAATGTTTTTGCCCCTTATCTTTTCAAAACGACTGATTTTGGCAAGACCTGGTCCAATATCGGAGTAAGCCTGCCCGGGACCGAAGTCGTCCGGGTCGTCCGTGAAGACCATAAAAACCCGGAGCTGCTGTTTATCGGTACCGAGACAGGAGTTTGGTATTCCCTCAACGGAGGAAGGGCATGGTCGCGCTGTATGCCCAATATGCCGACGGTTTCTGTTTACGATCTGGCCATACATCCCCGGGACGGCGACCTCGTCGCCGGGACCCACGGCCGCAGTATATGGATTATGGACGATATCAGCCCGCTGCAGCAAATGAGCGACCAAATTGCCGCTTCCCCGGCCTGGCTATTTTCCCAGCGCCCTGCGATCCGTTGGAACAACGTGAGCCGCGGAGGGCAGAGGGGGCATTTTTGGTTTGCCGGCGAAAACCCACCTTCCGTCAGAAATACCGGCAGCCTTCCACGTGCTGGTTTTGAGAGCCGTGCCCTGATCCATTACTACGTCGGTAAAAACGCCCCGGACAGTCTGGAGCTCGAGATCAGCGACCTTGCCGGGCGACACTCCAGAAAAGTCAGGCTTCCTGCAAATGCCGGGATACAGCGCTACGCATGGGACCTGAAGTTCGATCCGGCACCGTACACCAACGATCAGCTCCTTGCGGTGGAGGAATTATTCAAAGAACTCCTGGCCCGTTATCCTATGAATACACTCAATCAGGCTTTCAGCAACTTTAAGCGGGCCACCACCCCAGGTGCACAACGCCGGGTAATTGAAAGTTTGCGCACTGGTGTCCTCAGCCTACCCATTTCCGAAGAATATGGGCTGCCTGCTGCAGGGGAAGGGTCTTATTTGCTCAAACTTCGCTGGGGCGGGCGCGAATGGCGGCAGACCCTGCAGGTGCGGAATGATCCGCAGGGAGAATGACCATAGCGGGATCGTGGAGTACTGCGAAGCGAAAGGAAAAGGCTTAGCCGACGGGCTTCAGGAAAGAAACAACCGGCTCGCAATATCAGCCTGCTGTATTGTTGATGCGTAGCTCCCCTACCCTCCTGGCGGCGTGTTCCATTTCCATGTCGGTATTGTAAAAATGCGGGGCTATACGCAAAAACCCACCCCTTGCCGTGGTCTGGATGCCTTTAGCGGCAAGGGCCTGGCTATATTTCCCCGCTTCAGGAGCGGCCAGCGAGAGGATGCCTGAGCGGTGAGGTCCCTCAAAAACCAGGGGTTTAATCTGTGGATGGTCGAAGTGGGCGAGAAAAACGTCCTGTAGCCGCTGGATTTCCCCGAAAATAGCCGCTATGCCGTAGTGGTTGTGGTTTTGTTCCAGACAGGTCGCGAGGGCCGCGACGTGGGTAATGGCAGAGGTGCTATACTCAAACCGCTTGGCAGTGAGGTGGGGTTTCCATCCATGGTCGAGGTAATCAAACCCCTGGGTCATGGTTTCGGCACCGATAATGACCGGGGCGAGTTTTTCCCGGAATGCAGGGCTGGTGTAAAAAACCCCAATTCCCATAGGTCCGAGCATCCATTTCCATCCTGCCGAAGCCAGTGCGGAGATGTGCATAGATTCCGGGAAGACGGGCATACTACCGAGGCTCTGGGCTACATCTACGATAAAGTCTATGCCCCGCGCCTTACACAAGGCTCCAATCCTGGCCAGGTCTATCGCATAACCACTGGTAAACTGTACATGGCTCAATGCAACGATGCGGGTACGTGGCGTAATGAGCTGTTCTACCGCTTCGTAAGGCACAATACCAACCAACCCCGGGTCAATATCCTCCCGGGCGGGGAGATTGGGAATTTGCCTGACCTTGACGCCCCGCCGCTCCTGAATAAGCCAGGGATAGAAATTGGCAGGGTACTCGTGCTCAAAGGTAATTATCTCATCACCTGGTTCAAAAGGGTACCCGTTGGCGATCATAGACAGCGCTTCAGAGGTATTGCGTACTGCGGCGATGTTTTCTGCCGGTGTTTGGAGTAACAGGCCGGCCTGCTCTTTGAAATCTGCGAGGATGGGTTCATAAAAATCCATAAAATGGCTGCCACCGTTAAGGGTTTGCTCCTCGATTAATGCCGTCGCTCTCCTGGCTGCCTGGCTGTAAAGCGGAGAAATACCACAATGTGCCAGGTAAATCCCCTGGTTTTTAATAGGATAGCGTTCAGGGGATTTGTCAAATACCATCGTGTCGTTCCCGTTTGAATAGTGATGCAATAAAGAACATGAAATTTTTAAAACGCCGGTTTTG
>JBEIGB010000054.1:0-25327 GCA_040382095.1 Lewinellaceae bacterium | reverse complement strand
GGCGGCGAGGTGGTGGGCAAAGCCCAGGCAAAAGGTGGATTTGCCGGATTTGGGTAGGCCATAGACCATAGCGGAAAAGCCCTCGGCAGGAACGCCCATGCGTTCCTCAGACTTGTTGCGATAGGTCAGCGTGGTGGGAAAAATGAGCTATTTTTCGTCCACGCGAAGGCTTTTTGAGGGCGCATAGCTCTGCTACCTGACCGAAAAAAGGCACAGCGTGGGCAAAAAATAGCCATTTTTACCGCACGTTGATCCCATCGCAATAAGTCTCGCTTACTTTCCGCTAAGGCCAATGGTCTTGAAGTCCATGGCCAGGAGGTCGTGGGATGCGGCGATTTTCAAAAAAGAGGGGACGGGATAAAGCGCTCAGGAGAAAAACCTACTAGAAATTGGGGTTCGATACACGCATGATTTCTAACATTTATTACCTTGTGAGAGGGTGTCCTGGAAAGGCGAAACTTTTACGCAAAGTAATTAACGATGATCAATTTTCACAATTACGAGCGGCCATGTTCCGCGCTAAATGGGGGTATCTCCGGCGGGTTTTTCCGGCTTATATTCGGGTTGGCTAAGCGGTCGGCCACCACCATCGCACGACCGCTCAACAGGCCCGGTATTATATCTTAACGCTGAAATATCAAAAAATCGTGTTATGTCAAATAGAACTGTCGAAGCAGTCGTGCGTCCGGGTGCGCCGCATTTTGTGGGCGATGGATTTCGTGTCCACAACTTCATTCCGGGCACGCACCCGCTGAGTATGCGGCGCATGGATCCCATTATCATGCTGGATTATAACTCCAGGCATTATTTCCCGCCGAGCGAGCAGCCGCGTGGCGTGGGCGTACATCCCCACCGGGGGTTTGAAACGGTGACGATTGCGTATAAAGGTAGGGTGGAGCACCATGACAGCAGTGGCGGTGGCGGAGTCATTGGCGAAGGCGATGTGCAATGGATGACGGCGGCGAGTGGGGTATTGCACAAGGAATTTCACGAAAAAGTATGGAGCAGGGAAGGGGGCGACTTTCAGATGGTCCAACTCTGGGTAAACCTGCCAGCCAAAGATAAAATGGGCAAACCCAAATATCAGGCGATCGAAAACAGCAGGATGCCCCGTTATTTCCTGGATGGGGGTCAGGGCGAAATCGAAATCATCGCCGGGCGGTATATGGATTTACAGGGCAGCGCTTCTACGTTTACCCCGCTGCACCTGTACAACGCAAAACTCAAAAAAGGGGCTACGGCGTTATTCAGCTTTCCCCGGCACTACAATACCGCTTTGCTGGTGATCGAGGGGGCTATTACCATAAACCATGACCAGGTGGCGCCGACCGACCACCTCGTGCTCATGGCCAATGATCGCGAGGATTTCACGGTGGAGGCTACGGCAGATGCCCTGGTACTGGTGCTGAGCGGCGAACCGATCAACGAACCGATTGCCGCACACGGGCCGTTTGTGATGAATACCCGGGAGGAGTTGCTACAGGCCTTCGACGATTTTCACGAGGGTAAATTTGGCTTTCTGGAAGACTAAGACATCATCTACGGCAACAAATATGGAAACACAAGAGACACCACAACATGCTGCCACGACCTGGACTTCGCTGACCTATGCCGATGCTGGCGACCCCCTGCTGAAGCGTTGGCTGATCCAGGGCGTGGAAAACCTGAGCGGCAGGCCGCTCATCGAACGCCTGTACAACGAGGTGCGCTTCCTCGATGTTCCCCCGGGAGCACTCTGGGGCCTGGCGCTGGACCAACTCAAGGTCAGCATGGATGTTGATTGGCAGAAAATCGAACAACTGCCCGCCGAAGGGCCCCTGGTTTTTGTGGCCAACCATCCTTTCGGAGTGTTGGACGGATTGATGATGGGCGAACTGATTTCCCGCGTGCGTACCGACTTTTTCATCCTTGTAAATGAAGTCCTTGCACGCGACCCGAGGCTCGCAGGCCATCTTCTGCCTATTGATTTCCGTCCCGGGCAGGAGGCTGTCCGCACCAACCTGGCCAGCGCGCAAACGGCCGTCCGGCGCATAAAGGAGGGGCACGCAATGGGGGTTTTCCCGTCAGGGGGCGTAGCGACAGCCAAGTCGTTTTTCGGCCCTGCGGTTGACCTGGAGTGGAAGCGTTTTGTCGCAAAGGTCATCCAGCTTTCCCAGGCTACCGTAGTACCTGTTTTTTTTGCCGGACAAAACAGCCGATTGTTCCAGATGGTGAGCCAGTTCAGTATGCCCCTGCGGCTCGGACTGCTCCTCTATGAGACCAAAAACAAAATGGGCAAGCGTTTTCGCGTAGAAATCGGTGATCCGATCCCTTTCGGGGAAATGGCCCCGTACCGCGACCGCGATGCCCTGCTCGGATTTTTGAGGGCGCGCACCCTGGAATTGGAGGGCAAGGAGAAAGAAGAGGGCTAATCCTCCCGGGCCATGGCGGTCATAATGTCCCATACGGGATCGGAAGGCGGTTCGGCGATGATCTCTACCGGGGTTTGTTTGACGGGGTGGGTGAAGGCCAGCGACCTGCAGTGCAGGTAGATCCCGCCATGTGAAAAGCCTTCGCGGGCACCGTATTTAACATCTCCGAGGATCGGCCATCCCGCTTTGGCAAGTTGTACGCGGATCTGGTGTGGCCTTCCGGTGACGGGGTTCACCCGGAGGATATGCTTTCCCTCGAGTTCGCCGATCATTTCATAATCCAGTTCCGAGAATTTTGCATCCTTATTGCGGTTACTCGGCTTGTCCAGGGCCCTGGAAAAATTCTTTTCCGTATCCTTGATAATGTAATGGGCGAGATGACCGATCAGGGGTTCCGGCCGGTCGGTGGTGATCGCCCAATATGTTTTGATTACCTGGCGGGTCTTGAATAGTTCGTTCATACGGGCAAGGGCCTTGCTGGTCCGGGCAAATACGACTACCCCGGAAACCGGCCGGTCGAGGCGGTGGATGACCCCCAGGAATACATCCCCGGGCTTCTGATAACGCCATTTGATATAATCTTTCACATACTCGCACAGGGGACGGTCTTCTGTGATATCCCCCTGAACCAATACCCCCCTCGGCTTGTTCACCGCGATGAGGTGGTTATCTTCATAAATTACCTGAAGTTGTCTGTTGTCCATTGTTTTTTTATGTTGCGGTTTTCCCTCTAAAGCCCGCCCGATGGCCTGCCGGAAAGGGAAACGGCTTTTCAATTCTGCAAAAGTATGAAATTAACCTTGGGATTTTCCCCCTGTCCGAACGATACCTTTATTTTCGATGCGATGGTACACCAACGCATTGATACGGAAGGCCTTGAATTTGATGTGCGGCTGGCGGATGTGGAGGAGTTGAACCAGCGTGCTTTCCGGGGCAGCCTGGACGTCACCAAAATCAGCTATCACGCGTTCTCGTACGTGGCTGGTAATTATATGTTGCTCGATGCCGGTAGTGCCCTGGGCAATCAATGTGGCCCGCTACTGATCGCCAGGCAGGATTTCCCTTTGGAAGCAGTCCCCGGCTTGCGTATCGCCATACCAGGCAAATATACGACTGCGAATTTTCTGCTTGGCCTGGCATTCCCGGAAGCGAGAAATACCTTTCCTATGCTTTTTTCCGATATTGAGGATGCGGTGATAAGCGGGAAGGCCGATGCCGGCCTGATTATCCATGAAAACCGTTTCACCTATGCTGCCAGGGGGCTGGTCAAGCTGATTGACCTGGGAGAACATTGGGAGGCAACTACAGGTATGCCCATCCCACTGGGTGGAATTGCCATCCAGCGGAGCCTGCCGCCGGAAATCCGGCATACCTTTAACCGCGTACTGAAAAACAGTGTGGCCTATGCCATGGAAAACCCCACGGCTTCGCGGGATTATGTCCGCTGTCATGCGCAGGAAATGGATGAAACGGTCATGTATAGCCATATTGGCCTTTATGTGAATGATTATTCGCGCAATCTGGGGGAGAAAGGGCGTGCTGCCGTGCGCCTTATGTATAAAATGGCGTTCGAGAAAGGCGTGGTGCCGGTATTGCCTGCGGATATCTTCCTGGACTAAGCGATTGCCCCGCAGATGGAAATAGGCCCCTGGCCTGAACTTTTCCCCGTAATAATTTGTATCAAGTTCTGTTTTGTATGGTCTTAAAGCGTTTTTGGGCGGCGTAAGCCGCAAAAGGATAGCCGCAAACCTTTCTATACAACTCCGGTTTAAAAATATATTTATGAGACCTGTTGAATCAATAGCGCGCAGATGAGTAAAAACGGAAGGGTCCTGGTGGCCATGAGCGGCGGGATAGACAGTACGGTAACGGCGATGTTGCTGCACGAAGCAGGCTACGAGGTCGTTGGCATTACAATGAAAACGTGGGATTATGCCAATTCTGGAGGCAGCAAAAAGGAAACGGGTTGCTGTAGCCTGGATTCGATCAACGATGCCCGTCAGGTAGCAGTGGATATGGGTTTCCACCATTTTATCATAGACATCCGCGAAGAGTTTGGCGATTACGTAATAGATAATTTTGTGGACGAATACCTCGCGGGGCGGACGCCCAACCCCTGTGTCCTCTGCAATACGCATATTAAGTGGAATGCCCTCCTGAAGCGGGCCGATGCCCTCGATTGCGAGTTTATTGCCACGGGGCATTATGCACAAATCGCAAATGAAAACGGACGGTTTTTCATCCGGCGTTCTGCCGACCGGCAGAAAGACCAGTCTTACGTCTTGTGGGGGCTTTCTCAGGATGCGCTGCGGCGCAGCCGCTTCCCCCTCGGTGGTATGACCAAGCCCGAGGTGCGGCAGATCGCTTTCGATGCAGGATATACAGCGCTTTCCAAAAAAGCAGAGAGCTACGAAATCTGTTTTGTACCGGATAACGATTACCGCGGGTTCCTTAAAAGAAAGGTAGCAGGCCTTGAGGAGCAGGTAAAAGACGGGCTGTTCGTCAACGCTGCGGGCGAGGTATTGGGCAGGCACCAGGGCTATCCTTTCTTTACAATCGGACAACGCAAGGGATTGGGGATCGCTTTCGGCGAGCCGATGTTTGTCACCGAAATTATCCCTGAGGAAAATACTGTCGTGCTGGGCCCTGTGACCGGGCTGGTCAGGAACGGTATGCAGGTTTATCAGCTCAATATGCAAAAATATGCGGGTTTCTCCGGGGAGATGGAGCTCGCGGCCAAGATCAGGTATAAAAGCGAACCTGCCCTGAGCAGGGTACGCCTGAATGATAATGGAACGGCCGCTGTGGAGTTTCAGGCCAATGTCAGTGGTGTGGCGCCCGGACAGTCGGCAGTGTTCTATGAAGGGGATGATGTCGTCGGCGGTGGTATTATTTTTGGCAAGCTGGACAAAGGCGCCTAAGTTTTTTTAAAAACGATAAAATGCAGGATGCTTCATTGGTCCCAATCGGTAAATTGGGCAAATCACACGGTGTCTCAGGTGCGCTCAGGATTTTTGTGGACGAGCGCTATCTGGATGATTTCCTCGCAACCGAGTTGATTTTTATCGAAACGGAAGGCAAAAAGCTGCCTTTTTTTATTGAAGATGTTTTTGAGGCGAATGACCTGTTGGTAAAGCTGGAAGACGTGGATACTCCGGAAGCGGCCCACCGCTACAGTGGTAAGGCGATATTCATGCGCGAAGCCGACCTGCAACCCCTTACAGCAGAAGTCCCCCTGTCGGATGCGCAGTTTGAGCGCTACATAGGCTATACGATCTGCGATAAGCGCATCGGAATAATTGCAGCCATAGATGCGGTAATCGAACTGCCCCAGCAGTTTCTCGCATCGGTAAATTATGGTGGAAAGGAGGTACTCGTGCCGATACACCCGGACTTGATCGAACGGGTGGATCATCAGCAGCGCCAAATCTGGATGGACCTTCCAATGGGCATACTGGAAATTTAGGAAGGCGAGGGTAAAAAGCCGTCTCAACAATATGCGGTGTGTAAAAAGTCTCCCAATCGTTGGCGCGAAAAAAGAAAAAATACGAATGGATTTCTGAAAAATGCCTTACATTTGCACGCCTGAATATTTTGGTCTCGTAGTACAATGGATAGTACGTGGGTCTCCGGAACCCAAGATACAGGTTCGATTCCTGTCGAGACCACACCAGCGCATCATCTGATCAATGTGAAATCCCCTTTGAACGTTGCCTCGCTCCCATCCAGGAAGACGACTTCTGCAAGATAGACATAGGCTGCAGGATTCTGCATTGCGCCCCGATGGAAACCGTCCCAACCATAGGCCGGGTCGTTGGGCGGGAAGTCGTATTGTTCGTACACCAGAATGCCCCAACGGTTGTAGAGCCGAAACGACTTCACCCTGACCGCTTCCGGGCCTGAAAATACCATATATACATCGTTGGCCCCATCGCCATTTGGTGAAAATGCATTAGGGAAATAGACCCTTTGGGTGCGTTCGACGAATATCGTGACGCTGTCGGTGGCGGTACAGCCATTGGTATCCTTTACGATGGCGGCATATTCCGTGGTTTCCAGGGGTATCACGCTCACCGAAAGGGTGTTGGCCACTTTCAAGGTATCGGGCCTGATCCATTTGATGCTGGCCATTGCGCCGGCAGGGATATTGGTCAGCCCGCTGATCTGAATGCGCTCACCAAGCTTGATCGAGACATCGTTCCCGAGGTCAAGATTTGCAGTGATGCCCGGCAAAATATCAAAGCGTTCGCTGAGCTCGCATCCACTGGCGTCTTGCAGGGTGAGACGATAGGTCCCAGGTTTAAGGGCATTAAAGCGGCTGGTGGCACTAAAAATGGTAGAACCGCTTAGCCGGTAAACATAGGGCGGGGTGCCGCCCTGTACGCCTGCGATGCTCATACGCCCATCGGAACGGCCGGCACAGGTCTCTGGAATCGTTTGCAGTTGAATCGCCACAGGTACCTGCCCGTTCGGCCTTACGATAACGGTATCTTTGGCCGTGCAGCCATTTTTGGGGTCAATGACTTCATAGAATAAAGTACCGGGCAGTTCAAGGGTAATCGAAGGGGCTCTGGCGAGGATAAAGCCAGTGGTAGAATCCCTCCACTGATATTGCCAATTGCTATCCGGCACAGCACCTTTCAGGGTGATTTCGCGCGACAAACAATCCAGTTCTTCGTCTGCTCCGCCTTTTGCGATGGGGCGTATGGAATCAATAGGCACAACTGTGGTGGTGCTTCCGATACAGCCATTTCGCAGGTTTTGAGCGCTCAGCACATACCGTCCGGGGAGGTTTGCGGTGATGCGGGTATTGGAGGGATTGAAAGTTGTGGAGTTACCTGCCCGATCCAGCCAGTTAAATGCCCATTTTTGACCTGTAGGGGGTGGACCTGCATACAGGGTCACCGCGCCGCGGGCGCAGGTCAGGGTATCAGGTGGCAGGATAGCTGGTTGAGGGGCAACTGTATCTATCCCGATACGCAGCGTGCGGGTAGTGCTACACCCAAAAACCGTATCTGTGACTATGAGGGCATAATCCCCGGGAAATTCCACACGTGCCCGCAGAGAATCGCTGCCTGGCGAACGTTCGCCGCTCAATTGCCGCCAGGAATAGACGATCTTCTTCCCGGTTTCCGAACCCTCCCCGTTCAGGAAAATAGCGGGTGTATTGCAATTGAGGCTATCTTCTGCGAATAGGGCAACAACAGGTGAATAGGCGGAATCCAGGAGGAGCATGGCATCGAAAAGGGAAGGGCAGCCATGCAGGGTATCGGTCAGCATGAGCCGATAGGTACCCGGAATACTTACGCGCGGCGCAGGGGAATGCTGGTTGGCCGTTGTGATTCCCGGGCCTTCCCAGTTTGGTTTGAGTGGCCCGGCGGCGATGAGTGGCATACTTCCGGTTAGAGCAACTTCGCGCAGTTTACAGGTCAGGAAGGTATCCCGGCCAGCATTGGCGATCGGTGCGGGTATTTTGGAGAGGCGGAAGGTATCCCGACCGATGCAGCCATTCGCATTGGCTACGGTAACGGCATACAGGCCCGGCTCCTCAGGAGTAATGTGCGGGGTAATTTGCCCCGTATTCCACCGGATGCCGGGGAACGTATCCGCGATGGCCAGGAAAGCCGTCGAATCGGCACAGAAAAATGTTTTACCTACGATTTCAGGTGAGGGTACTGGTGCAAATTGTACCAGCACGCTGTCGCGATCTGTGCAACGGTTTTCGGCTTCGACTTTCAGGGTGTACCATCCGGGGGTTTTTACCCAGATTTCCGTTGTCCCGGAGGGTCCGGGTGACCATTGGTATCCTGTGAATCCCGCTCCGGCACTGAGTAATACAGAATCCCCGGGGCAAAAAACCAAGCTGCCACTGATCTTTGATTCAGGAGCGGGAACCGTAAAAACCCTAACCTGGGCCTTTCCCTCACACCCCAGGTCGTCGGTAACGGTAACGCCATAAATACCTTCCCGATTGACGAAAATCCGGTTGCCGGCTTGCCCTGTACTCCAGGAATAGCGTTCGAACCCTGCTTCTACTTCCAGGGGCAAAGAATCGTTCGAGCAAAAGAAGCGGTCCCCGTCAATAATGGGAAAAGGGATCCGCGACAACCGCACGAGCACTTCGTCCGAACCAACACAACCGTTTTGACCGATGGCGCTGACGCCATAAGGCCCCGGCTTTGATATCGTCAGGATGGAATCATTACTCGAATTGCTCCACTCAAAAGAAAGAAACTTGCCTGTCACCGACAGCGTAGTGGATTCGCCCCTGCAGATTTCGAGATCGCCGATAATTTTCACCTCCGGTGCCAGCTTGGTCCCCACGCTTTTTGAGGTAACTGCCGTACAGCCGTTCTGGTCGGTGACTTGCAGACGGTAGGTACCTCCATTGGCAATGCTGATCGTATTCTGCTGTTCCCCCGTCGTCCAAAGGTAGCTTTTATACCCGCTGCCAATAGCGATAAGCATTGCCGTGACCCCCTGGCAGATCGAGTCCGGGCCTAAAATCACCGGTGGGGCTACGGTGGTAACGGAAACGGTAAATGCTACTTTAGAAATACAAAAATTACTATCCAGAACGGTAAGGTCGTAGTCGCCCGCCTCCCTTACCTCAAGATATGGTTTGGTGCTGCCATCTGACCAGGTGTACGAAATGAAGCCCGGCCCTGCGTCAAACCGCCTGAACGTATCTTTGCACGCAATGTAGCTACCCGGCGTCAGTAAAGGTGCAATAGCACTGTCCGACTCCACAAAAACCTCACTATTGCGGGTACAACCCTGTGCATTGGTAACGGTGACCGAATAGCGCCCGGGTGTAGAGACCCTGATCAGGGAATCTGCCGAACCATTTGACCAGGCATACCTGCGGTATCCCGCGGGTACTTTGAGGGTAGTGAACGATCCGGTACAGAACCTGAGCGGGCCACCAATCCCGATGAGGGGATTTTCCAGTACTTCCAACGAAAAGGTGTCGCTGGCAGAGCAGCCGTTGTTGTCCACGATCCCGACAATATATCTGCCGGGACGGTAGGCAGGTACCGAAGGAGTGCGCGCACCTGTTGACCAGCTATAGGAGGCAAAGCCGGGATCTGCCGATAGGCTGGTGGTATCGCCGCCGCATATCTGTGCTTTGCCCCGGATCGTCACTTCTGGTTGGGCAGCAAGGCCGATGGTTTTCATCGCGTTGCCCGAACAGCCGTTGGGATCCGTAACCGTTACGGAATAAGTACCGGCACTGCTTTTTCTGATTGTAGCGGTGGAGTCGCCGTTGTCCCAGGCATATTTTGCATAAAGGCTATCCACTTGTAGCTCGACTTGTGTGCCTGGGCAAATGATTGACGGGGCGACGATCCCCGGGCGCGGGTTGGGGAACACCGTTACAGCGTAATCGCCTTGCGCGGTACACCCATTAAATCCGGTAACCGTCACCTGGTAATTCCCGGAACGATTCACGAGGATATCCGGGAATATCTCGCCCGTGGACCACTGGTAGGTAGCAAAATTCCCGGGACTGATGCGGCTGAATTCCCCTTCGCAAAAAGCCGAAGGGCCGGTGAAAGCAATTTTAGGCAGTGGAAGCGTATCGGCAGCGATCGAAGTATTGGCCCTACAGCCGACACTGTCTTCGACCGTCAGGGTATATTTCCCCGGGCTCGATACGAGCAGGAAACTATCGCTGACTCCCCCTGTCCAAAGATATTTGGGATGACCTGGCGGCGCTTTCAACAGCGTAGTGCCCCCGCTACAAAACAGGGGATTGCCCAGGATAGATGCAACGGGGCTTTCTCTTTGGCTCACCTTAACTTCGGCATTCGACGTACAGCCGTTGCTATCCGTAACGGTAAGGCGATAGGTGCCCGGGGCAGTAACGGTCAGGGTGCTGTCCAACCTTCCGTTTGACCAGTTGTAAGTAAGGAAAGCAGGCCGTACAGAAAGCTGCGTGGAGGTACCTGAACAGAAAAAAGTATCCCCGCTTATGATGGGGTCTTGTGGTAAAACCCCGGTAACCTCGATTTTCCGCGTGGCGATGCACCCATTTAAATCGGTGACGGTAACGGTATAAACCCCCGGGGAGCTTACCACAGTCACTTCTTCCCGGCTACCGTTATTCCATTGGTAGGAAGAATAACCGCTTTCTGCAGCCAGGAAAATTTGTTCGCCGGGGCATAGCACGGTATCCCCGAATATCAATGGCGGGGCAGGGACGATATCTTTGATTTGAAATGTCGAAGTGCCGGTGCAGCCTTGGCTATCTGTTACCGTGACCCGGTAAATGCCGGTTTCCGCAACAGATGTTTCCGCTCCCGATGCCCCCGTGGACCATTGGTACCTGGTAAAACCCGGGCTGGCCTTCAGGCTTACCGTTTTCCCGCCACAAAGTACACTATCCCCTACGATAGCAGGCACAGGTGCCGACAGGACATTGACGATCATTTCGTCCGAATGGACGCAATTGCCCTCTGTGACGGTTGCCGTAAAAGAATACAGCCCGGATTTGTCCGGTGGGATAGCGATGCGGGTGTTGAACGAATCCGCAGATTCGATGAACCCGGAGGCATTGCCCGAAGCCGTCCACCGTGCCGAGGCCCGGCCGGCGGTATTGACGGCCTCCGTTCGGAGGGTAAAGGCCCCACCTGCGCACACAACGGTATCCGGTTTGGCCTGGACTTCAACCAGGTCGCAATTAGGATTTGCGATACAGTTGAGATAGGGTGCTGCCGGCCCTCCCCAGGTAAGATTGAAGGAAAGGGCAACAGCAGAATCAAAATTGGAGCCGCCAACCCCTACAAAGAAGTCTATCAACATGAAATAACCATCGCCGGGCTTTACGCGGAGGGAATCCAGGAAACCATCCCCTTCAAGGCCTTCGGAGCGATCGCTTGCTCCATTGCCCAGCCCTGTGCGTATGACCCGCTGGTTTGGGTTGATCTGTGCAAAAGAACAGCGGATAGGTTCGCCGAGGCTATCGCAAGTCGTTTTCGGGCCATAAATGGCAAAATCGTAGTCCTGTCCCCGGATTTGAACGGAATCACTGATGGTGAAAGAAAGCTTGCCGCTTTCCGGGGGCATGTCTTTACGCAACTCGAAATAAAACCAGACAGAGATATTTTCACCGCGTTGCAGGCAGCCTTTGCTATTTTTAGAAGAAAGGAAATCATTGGAACCACTTCCAAAACGCGGCGTAAAAAGGATTGGCCTGTCATCGCAGATAACGATTGCCCTTCTGCAGTCGTTGGGCTGGGCCAGCAACAAAAGCGGGAGTAGAAGCCCCAGGGCACTGAATGCGGTTTTGAGATTATGATTCCTCATAAGGAATGTTACGAACTGGCAATTTGAGGAAAAAGCGGTTTTACCCGGCTTGCAAATATTTTTTCGCACACCAAGTCCGCCAACCAATCCGCAGGCTATGAGCAGACGAAATCTCCGCAATAGGCAGCACAATCCAGGATGGGCATACTTCCCATTTTTTTGACGTAACTGCTCTTTTTTACTGGCCTTTTGATGGTTTTTGGACAAGTTCAAGTAAATACTGCCCGCTTTTAACATTTGGGGATTAGAAGATGAAAGCTCGATCGTTGGGTTGAAAACGCTGTTTACTTTTGATATGTTGTGCAAGCAGGGAACGAAAAGCAGGAATATTGCCTTTTACAACTGCCGTCTGTTCATTTCTGCTGCAATCAAACGGTATTCGCGCCCCATATCCCCGCTGACCGCTGTATTTTCCTGTGCCCTTCGGATCAGATAGGGCATCACATCGCGAACTGCACCGTAAATTACATATTTTCCGGCATTAAATCCAGCTTTGGCTAAATTAAAGGTCAGGTTATCGCTCATACCATAGAGCTGTGCAAAAAAGATGTGGGGATGGTTCCTTGGAATTTGGTGTTTTATTGCGAGTGCTGCGAGCAGCAATGCACTGCCTGCGTTGTGGGAAGCATTGCAGCAGGCAATACCTTCAATATGCCGTATGCAGTAAACGAGGGCCTGGTTATAGTCGCGATCGGTTGCGGCTTTGTCGGGTTGGAGAGGGGAGGGGTACCCCATCGCCTCTGCGCGCTTGTGCTCTTTTTCGAGGTAAGCACCGCGCACGAGCTTTGCGCCTAAAATATACCCGCCGTTTTTTGCTTCTGCATGGGCATCTTTCAGTGCATTCAAGCGATCGCTAAGATAGAGTTGATAGGTATTATAGACGACTGGTTTTTCCCGGTTAAAGATTGTCATCATGGTGCGGGCAAAGTCGTCTATGGGGCGTTGGATCCAGGTTTCCTCCGCATCGAACGAAATGGCCGTTCCGCTTTCGGCGGCAGCGGCACAGATACGGCGCACCCGCTCCAGGGCTTTTTCGTATTCCTGAATTTCGTCGCCGGAGAGCTGATCGCCCCGGTGAAGGGATTCAAGCAACCCAAACCTGGCCATGCCGGTGATTTTGGTACTCACCATCGGAATAGCCGGATTACCTGCGGCAAATTTTAGCGCACGCACCGTCTCCTCCATCGTGTGGTCGAAATCGGCTTCTGTTTCCTTCCCCTCAGCGCCATAATCGAGAATGGAGAATACGCCTGCGGCCGCAAGCTTTTGAACCGTCGCCTGGGTACTTTTAAGGTCTGTACCGCCACAGAATTGTCCGAAAATCGTGTTGCGGACAATCCTTTCGACAAAAGGCAGGCGGAGGCGGATGGCTTGTAAACCGAATTTTGAGGCAAGTGCTACCAGTCCAGGCTGGTTCATCAGACCAAACAACCAGGCTGCTTTTTTTAGCTCATTATTGGTTTTATAGGAAAACGCATGTTCGGTATTAAATAAATCCAAAGCCAATCCCTCCGGGATCGGATCAGACCATTCCCGCACCAAAGCTTCCGTTTTTTCCTTTTCCGTCGAAAAAGGGCCTGAAATACTGTGCATACTTTATTTTTTGGTTTTTTGGTTATACGGTAGAGGGTGCTTCCGGGCGGGGGACAAGGTTACCCGATAGGGGAGTTCCAGAATTCCCATGCTTTTTCGGCCTGTTTGTAGAGCATTCCCAGGCCATTTCTTACCTGGGCACCCCGCTGTTGCCCCATTTCCATAAATAAGGTAGAAGAAGGGTTGTACACGAGATCATAAAGGAAATGCTCCCTGGTTAAATGTTCATAGGGAATCTGTGGCAGGGTGTCGCGGGCGGGTGCCATGCCTAACGGTGTGGTGTTGATGATGAGTTGCGATTGGCGGATATGACCGGCATCCAGGTCTTCGAACAACAGATCGGAGCTACCCGCAGTCCGGGAGACGGTGCGGTAGGGCAAGCCCCATTTTTTGAGTACGTAAACGACGGCTTTGGCAGCTCCGCCTATACCCAATACCAGTGCGGAGGCTATCTCTTGCCGGTGACCATCCAAAAATTCTTCGAGGTCCTGTTCAAAACCGTGGACGTCAGAATTGTAGCCTATACATCTCCCGTCTATACACCGGATTACATTGACCGCACCGATTTGTGCTGCGCCTTCCTCCAGGTGGTCGAGATATGGAATTACCTGCTCCTTGTACGGAATGGTCACGTTGAGGCCGCGGAGGTTGGGATAAAGTTTCAACAGCTCCGGGAACCAGGATATTGCCTCCAGGGGAAACACTTCGTAAAAATGGTCGTGTAGCCCCTCCCTGGCGAATTTCCCGTTGAAATAGGATTGGGAGAACGAGTGTCCCAAAGGGTAGCCGATCAGGCCAAAAAGGTGTCGGTATGCCCTGAGCGCCGGATTATCCGGCAACATCTTTTTTTGTTCCATCTCCCTCGACAATACTTGCCTTTTCCAGGAATAAAACGATAGCTACCCCTACCGCCATAAACACCAGGACCCAAAGAAGCTGAGGGTCGCCGGGGAAGTCGCCGGGCAGCACGCTGCGTTCAAAAACAGGGACTTCTTCTCCTGCGCTGTTCACTCTGGTTTCGAGTACGATGCGCCAGGGCCAGATTTTATTGAGGGAACCGATCATGAACCCCGTTAGCACGGCCATCGTAAGGTCGTGGTAATGCTTGAACAACCAGGTGAGTACCCTCGAAAAGGAGGCGAGCCCTACAAGACAGCCGACGGCGAAAGTGGCAATGATTACCAGGCTTTGGGAATCCAGATTTTGCAAAACAGACTTAAGGCTTGGGATGATGAGCGTGTACATCCCCATAAGCACCAGCATGAAACTTCCGGAGATCCCGGGGAGCATAAGCGCAGAGATGGCAATGACCCCGGATATAAAGACGAACCAAAGCGCTTCGCTACCCTGGCCAGGTGCCGCAAGCGTGTACCACAGCGCAACGGCCGTCCCGACAATGAGCCCGCCGATTGCAGTCACATTCCAGGACTTGACTTGTTTGCCGACAAACCAGGAAGAGGCGAGGATCAACCCGAAAAAAAACGCCCAGACCAGCCTCGGCTGCTTTTCCAGCAGGTGGGTGATACCGAAAACTCCGGAGATTAAACCCGTGGCCATTCCAAGCAGGAGAAAGGTCAGGAACCTTCCATCAACCGCTGCCCAGGTGGCCTTGATACCACCCTGTTTCCAGGATCGCAACAGCTCCGGGCCCAGAATGGCCTGGATACTGGCGAGCAGCCGCTCATAAATATTAGTGATAAAGGCGATCGTACCACCCGATACGCCGGGGATGACCTCTGCTATCCCCATTGCAAGCCCTTTTAAAAAGAGGGCGATATTTTCACTTTGCTGTTTCATAGGCGCGAATTTAAGGCAAATTCTTCAAGTGTCGTATTTTTTTGAAAAAGTTTGCTTTGGCCTTTAAATCGCTATTGATGCGGGCGGATCTGGAGGGTGCTGCTTTGTTGTATGCCCTCCTCCGCGGTACGGCTGCGGATGTTGCTGGGCAGGCGACGCAGATCGGGCTGGCCAGCATCTGCCCATGCGCTGTACCATGCACTACCCACCGCGAGAATTGCAGCCCGCATCCGGTGTTCCACCATACCGTTCAGTTTATTCTGGTAAGCTTCGGCATAAGCAGGGCAGGGCACCCGTTGGATACCGCCGGGCTTTTCGTTGGGGCAGAATTGAAGGTCGCCGGGGAACTCCTGCCGCACTGCTCTTTCCATGCGCAAAACGCTATCCACGAGTTGATGGCTCTGTAAGACAATGTTCCAGTAGAATGCTGCTGGTTCGTTCAGGTATTTGGACTGGCCCACGAAAAAGTCGTAGTGCTTATCGGCAAAAAGTTCCGGGATCCGGCTTTCCCAGAAGGCATGGATGCCGGTCTGTCCGGTTAACTGCCCATTGTAGTTCATGGTGGTGTGCAAGGGGACATGGGCATCTGCTATATAGTGTCCGATTTCTGACGATAACTGGAGGATGAGTGCGGCGTCGCCCGCCTGAAAAGCCCTGGTGAGGCGGCGATGCATCTGGAGGAGGTGATAAGGGAGAATCCCGTGTAATGTGAGGGAGTCTGCAGCGATGACCGTTCCGCAGGGGATTCCCTGGCCGTACAAGGCACGCAGGGTATCGCAGGGGATAGACCAGTCTTCTTCGTAGTACTGGGACAAGAGATGCTTTTTGACCCAGTCGAGATGAGCGGTGGCCGATATGCCCTTATCGGTTGGGAAGTAGGGTATTGTTCGGCCTCCGGGTTTCTGGTGCCAGGTGTTGCCGGTTTTTTGAAGGGCATGCCTGCTGAAAACGAGGATCGTATCGCCTGCAGGGCTTATTGCGTACAGCTCGGTATATTCCGCAAAGGCTTCTTCCCAGCGCATAGGCAGGGGCTCCGGATACCGGTCCAGATCAATGTAGTGCCGGACAGCCTCGTGTTTTGTGGCATAGCGGCGTTTGTCCGGATCAACGGCGTGTTCGGTGAGGTATTCGATATTTTTTTTGTAAAACGGAACCATCGCCACGGGCAAAGTAAACACTGCGAGACGGTTGATACGGCGGTGGCCAAAGAACCCCCAGCGCTCGCGGAAGGCAGGGAGGAGCGCTAAGCATAGGCAGAGGGACGCCAGAACGGCAGTCGGGGTAATTTTTTTGTACATTTTTGGTGGTTTAGCGTTAGATAAAGAGAAGTTATAGACCCGGCTTGTCGCGACGGGGATCATCGAGGAGCTCAGAATGCGCTTTTATTTCCATATTGTGCCAAATTGTTTTTAACGTTTGCCCTCAAAAAAAAAGGGATATCCCCATAACATTTTTTTGACGACGCGGTGTTGTGCGAGCATAAAATCCCCTTCGCCAGTCGCTACAAAATACCGTTCCAGCATTTCGGGACCTTCAGGCGTCCAGCCTGTTTTTGCATCTGATGCCGCTTGTCCGGCAAAAATGGGGTAGAGCTTGGCAACCGCAGTTTTTCCAGCAATGTTTTTTACGGATACAATGGCAAAAGGAATGGTGTTCATCACGGAATCCTTTTCGGGGTAGGCATTTCTAAAGTCTTCGGCGACAATAGATTCGAACGTATTCAGGAAACGATCTACTGCAGAAGAGCTGACAGGAGCCTGGATTTGCGGAGTGATAGGAAAAAAAGGAAGGATTTCGGATTTACCGTTTTGTCTAACCAGCCGGAAGGACTGGTTGCGCTGGGTGGGATATTCGATACTGACAGCGGTGATCTGGGCGGGGTTTTCAGAAAATATCGAGCGGTCCCGCCAGTCGTCGCCTTTAAGGCTGTACCTAAACCTGGGGTTGCCTTCCCAGCCGTCGAGGTGTGCGACATAAGGTTGCCCGGCATCTTCCCGGATAGCGAAAACGCCGCGTTCGTCCACGGAGCTACCACCGATATAATAGGCTTTCAGGAGTCTTTCCCGACGGTCGTACACTTCGACTTTTATCCCTTCTGTGGCCAGGCTCCGCACCATTTCCGGTACTGCGGCTTCTGAAGGTTTGTACTGGACCTGCAGGCGTCCCAGGGCATCGAGCAGATTTTCGACTGCGTCCGGACGTGCCTTCCAGCGCCTGTTAAACGTCCAGGAGGTCCCTTGTCGTTCCAGGAGGGTTTGTTCTCCGTCGCGGTGGGCCAAAAATATTTTTCCGATTTGCCGGACATCGGCAATTTTGAAATCCCGTTCCGCATATAGGGTAGCCATTGTGCGCTTGCTGTTGTGCCATCTCAGGGCGGCTACGCTTCCGCCGAGCAGGAGGAACAGCAGGAGGTAAGGGAGCAGATTTTTCACAAAAAGTATTTTACGAACAAAAAAGCTAATCCCGGGCATATTTCCTTCTGCGCAGGGTTTGGTACAGGATGCCAAATATGGCGAGGGCGGCGAGCGGCACGCCAAAATTGAACAGTTGCCATTTCAGGCGTTCCGTTTTAGCGCGGGCGGTATCGAGCAGACGAAGATCTACGTTTTTACCCCGGGCCTCCGCGACGCCGGTTTCGTCCAGCAGATATTCGATTGCGTTGAGCAAAAAGTCCTTATTATCAAAGACATAGCGGGCAAATCGGTTATACCCCAAAGGAACGACCTCCCGTCGTTTTGCGTCAATTCCGTTTTTCGCTACATCGCCATCGGATACGACAATCATCCGGTTAGGTGGGCTTTGTGCGCGGAATGGTGTGCCTGCTGCTTCCAGGCCAGCGGCCATGGCAGGCGAAACCCGGTTTTCATACATAGAACTGAAACTTCCTTCGAGCAGCAGTGCTAAAGGCTGCGGCCCTTTATCGAATTTTGAAGGGTCTAACGGGTATTTCATAAATTCAAAATTCATGCGCACCGGGGTATATTGATATCGCGACCTCGGGCTACTGGCCAGCAGTACAGTGCGTTTTAGAGGGATACGCGTCTTTACGGCGGTATCAATGGAAGCCGGGTAAAAAAAGTTTACCGGCCCAAGGTTCTTGACGATAGGGTGTGCCGTATTCGGCGTGGATACCGTGTGGTAGGGGTATTCAAATAACTGAAACTGTGGCTGGTCGCCGATCATGCCGGTTACGAGCTCGATGGGGGTACATTGCATATCGAGTACCAGGTTGGGCTGTATTCGGATACCATAATAGAATAGGAGGTCGGCAAGTCCGGTCTGATATTCGGAAGGTATATATTCGCTGCGACCGTTCAAGCTGTCCAGGTCAATGGCCAGGGGATCTAGGAGCCAGAGCACTTTGCCGCCGTTCATGATATACTGATCCAGTTTAAACTTATCTTTTTCGGAAAATCCTGCCCGGGGTTTGGCGATAATCAGCGCGGCGATGCGGGGATCAATATTGGCAACGCTGTCCAGTACAACGCGGCCGGTATTATAGAATTGCCGGAGCGCGCGCTCGAGGTCGGCGGTTTGGAACGGTTCCAGTTCTCCATGCCCAGCAGTAAAAACGATTGCTGCCTTATCGGGCCTTTTGAGCTGTTGTACGGCATTTGCCAGTTTGTATTCGAGGAAGCGCACGGCTTTATTCAGGCTTTCCTCGTTGACGCCCGGCCCCCCTTCCATCAGGTTCACGGCGATATTTCTGCCTTTATAATAAACCAGGGCATAGGGGAGGACGGCTTTGGTAGTGGTTTCAGACTGTCCGGGCAGGCGTAGTGAGATTGGTTGCAGGCCTTCTTTGCGATATGCCTCGAGGCGATCGTTCACCTGGTTTGCCGGCCCCGCAAAAGGGTCCTCAAAGTCGTATTCGATGAGTCCGTTTTCGGAGCGGAAGTCCTCCAGCATATCGGTAGCTGCTGTTTGCAGGCGCTTGAAGCCGGCGGGAAACGCTCCGCCGAGCAGAACCTTCACATAAACGACATCGTCCAGGCCGCGCAGCAAAGCCTTTGTGCCCCGGGTAAGGGTGAAGCGCTTGTCGGCGGTCAGGTCGAGGTAGCCATATAACGCCCTGCCTTCAAAACGCGCATTGCCGAGCATATTGACAAAGAGCAAGATACCCGTAAGTAGCAGGAAACGGATGCTTTTTGTATTCCCGGAGCGTTTGTCCCATATCCAATGGGTAAATGCAAGGAAAAATGCGATCAGGGAGAGGAAGTACAATAAATCCCTGCTATCAATCACTCCGCGGCTCAAAGCCCGGTAATGGTATTGGATCCCCAGCATTTCGACGATATCATCGCCTTTTCCGGAAAACACCGGTAAGGCACTGATGAAATCAAACCCGTTGAGCAACAGGAAACAAAGTAGCGCGGCGAGGACAAAGGCCGCGATCTGGTTGGCAACCAGGGCAGAGGCAAAGATACCGGCAGCGGTAAAAACGGCGGCGAGCAGCAATAATCCAATATAGGACCCTGCCAGGGCACCGAGGTCGAGGTTGCCCCTGGGGGCTCCCAGCTCATACACCGTCCAGGCATAGAATAACGTAGGCAACAGCGCAAAAACGGCAAGGGTCAGGGCGGCGAAGTATTTTCCATATACAATCCCGCTGAACGGAAGCGGTTTTGTGGCGAGAAACTCGATGGTGCCTTCCTGCTGCTCTTCGGCAAATGACCGCATGGTAATTGCAGGGATCAGGAATAAAAACAGTAGAGGTGCATTATCGAACAAGGCCTGCAAAGAGGCATAGTTGCTGTCCAGCAAGCTTGAAGGCGGATAGACGAACAAGACGAAGCCGGACAGCAACAAGAATACCCCTGTGAAAAGGTAGGCAGTGAGGGAACTGAAAAAAGCGGCGATTTCCTTCCTGAATACAGCGATCATTGATGTCTTTTTAAGTTTTGGTGCGGGTGTGACCCGCTTATTCTGTTCGGAGTACGGGGATATTACTGGATTTGTACACTGTATTGAACGCAGGGATATCCTTTTCCAGGATTTCTGCCATTGCGGCGCGATAGCGTGCCCATTCGGCTTCGAGATCGGTGAGCCGGTCCCGTAGCCCCTGGGTAATACGGGGGTCCTGGGCATCGAGGGAACTGCGCAAGCTGAAGAATTCTACATTGAGCCCGCTCGGCCAGTTAATCACATCCTGCCCGTTCTTCGTGCGGGGCTCGATCAGTTTGGATTCCCACAAGTTAATTTTATCGGTCAAGGCTTTTGCCTGCCGGAGTATCCCTTCTGCATCGGCGATACCTTGCAGGTTTTCGCTTAACGAGGACAACTGGGCTTTTATTTTGCGCATATCGTTCACTGCTTTGTGGATATCGTGGATTTGGGTGGTAATCCGTTCCAGCATGGCCTGCTGTGCCGTCCAGTCTGCCGCTTTGAAATTGACCCGGGGATCCGGGAGGATTTCGACGCTTGTTGTGGCTTTTTCCCCTTTGTATTCCATGGTGACGGTATATTTACCGGGCGCGGACTGATAGCCGCGGTGGTCGCCATAGACAAATACATCGGGTACGCCGGGCGCAGTTTCTGTACGTATATCCCAAACGAAAACGTTGATACCGGTATTGGCCGGGAGTACGGACGGGGCGGGCGGGCCTCCGGGATAGTTTTTAAACAGGGTATCGCGTTTGTTGGTGAAAGTGCGGATAAGCTTGCCTTCGGCATTTCGGATTTCAAGCCGGAGCAGGTTGGAATCGGCCTTTTCTTTCAGGGAATACCGCAATACGATACCGGTCGGCGGGTTTTGTCCGTATCCTGGGATTGCAGCGCTACCTCCGTTCATCGGCACGGTGGGTTTTGAGGAAAAGAGTTGGATTGCTGCATTGCCCGATGCCCGTTTGTATTCCTGTACCGGGCTGAGGTCGTCGAGTATCCAGAAAGCGCGGCCTGCGGTAGAAGCCACCAGGTCGTTATCCTGGATTTTCAGGTCGGTGACTGGTACTACGGGGAGGTTGAGCTGGAAACGGTCCCATTTGCCACCTCCGTCAAAAGAAATATAGAAACCATGTTCGGCTCCGCCATAGAGTAAGTCTTTGGTCTTTTTATCCTCCCGGATCACGCGGAGAAAGTCGTTTTCGGCGATGCCGGCAGTAATTTTTGTCCAGGTCTTTCCATAATCTGAGGACTTGAACGACATAGCGGACATATCGTTGAACTTATACCGGGTCGCGCAGATATAGACGGTGCCGGGGAGGTGAGGGGAGACCTCGATCGAATTTATGAGGCATTCCGGGAGGCCTGCCGGGGTGATATTCGTCCAGGTGTTTCCGCCATCTCTGGTGAGGTGTACCAGGCCGCAGTCGCTTCCGGTATATATGACCCCTTTTTCGATATCTGACTCGATTACATAGCTTAGGGTGTTATAATTTTCCCCGCCGGCGCCCTCGTTGGTGAAAGGACCACCGCCTTGTCCCTGCCGGGTCGTATCGTTGCGGGTAAGGTCGGGGCTTATGACTGTCCAGCGCATACCGCCATCGGTAGTTTTCAGCAGCACGTTTCCGCCGTGATACATGGTGGAGGGATCGTGCGGGGAGGCGATAATCGGGGCATTCCAGTTGAAGCGGTATTTCATGTCTTTAGGCTCCCAGGCCAGGTTCAGGGAAGGGTAGGCGCGGATATCCTTGGATTCCATGGTGGTGGTGTTCAACGCATCAATTATGCCCTGGTAACAACCGCCAAAGAGCATGACAGGGTTATTAGGGTCGAAGGCGATGAAAGCAGATTCGCAGCCCGGGCCCGGGAACCAGTCGGTTTCGCCGATTCCCTGGCCATTCGTACGACTGGAGATCACGACGGAGGTATTGTCCTGCTGCCCGCCATAGACCTTGTAAGGAAAGCCATTGTCGGTATTCACACGGTAGAACTGTGCTGTGGGTTGATTGCCTTGTGAGGACCAGCTCTGTCCGGTATTGAAAGTGATTTCTCCGCCACCATCGTCGCCGAGGATCATATTTTTGTTATTTTCCGGATTGATCCAAAGATCGTGGGTATCGCCATGCCCTACACGGATACGGGAGAAAGTCCGGCCGCCATCAATGGAGCGCATCATGGGGGCATTCAGGACATAGACGACGTCGGCATTCACCGGATCGGCAAAGACCTCCATATAATACCAGGATCTGGAGATTATATCGTTATCTGTACTCAGGAGTACCCAGCGCTGGCCCCCGTCATCGGAGCGGTAGAGCCCTGCCTTACCGCGTTCTGCTTCTACGATGGCAAAGACGCGGTCGGGATTGGCGCGTGATACCGAAATCCCGCACTTGCCCAGGTGATTTGGGAGGCCGCCGGAGAGTTTTTTCCAGGTTTCGCCTCCATCGGTAGATTTCCAGAGCGCCGAACCGGGGCCGCCGCTTTCGACTTTCCAGGGTAGGCGGCGGTGTTGCCAGGTTGCCGCATACAGGATACGGGGGTTGCGATAGTCGAGGGAGAGGCTGGAGACCCCGGTGTTTTCGTCCACGTAGAGGGTGCGTTTCCACGTCTGGCCACCATCGGTAGATTTATATACGCCCCGGTCTTCGGCTGGTCCATGGAGTGCGCCTTGTACCCCTACCCAAACCGTTGAGGGGTCCTGTGGATGAATGGCCACATCGCTGATGTGCCGGGAGTTGGGCAGCCCCAGGTGTGTCCAGGATTTTCCTCCGTCGGTGGATTTATATACCCCGTCCCCGTATGAGGTCATGACCCCCCGGACGGCGTGTTCTCCCATACCGACGTAAATGACGTTGGGATCTGACTCGGCCACAGCGATATCGCCGACAGAGCTGGTTTTGAACTGGCCGCCGGAGATGTTTTTCCAGGTAATCCCGGCGTCGTCGGTTTTCCAGATTCCGCCACCGGTGTATCCGGTGAAATAGGTCTGGTCATTGCCTGGTACCCCGCTGACTGCTCCTGAGCGTCCGCCGCGGAAAGGCCCGATATTGCGCCAATTCAGGGCTTTGAAAGCGGACAGGTCAATTGTGGGAATAGGGGCGGCAACAGGCTGGTTTTTACCATCTGTTGTTTTTGTGTTTTTCTTCTGTGCCAGCAGGAGGCCAGGCATCAGTATGCCGAATAGAAGGAGGAATAGGGTGGATGTTCTCATGTTGCGAATTTATGAATGAATAGGTGGATCAACAGGTTCGGCCTGGCCTCCGGTGTATTCAGAGGATGGTTTCTACAGGCTCAAAGTCGAGATTAAAGGCTTCAGCAACCCCTTTATACACTACCTTGCCATTAACGACGTTTAGGCCGTGGCGCAGCGGTTCACTGTCTTTGCAGGCCTTTTTCCAGCCCTTTTCGGCAAGTTGGATCGCGTAGGGCAGGGTAGCATTGGTGAGTGCTACGGTCGAGGTCATCGGTACGGCACCGGGCATATTGGCCACGCAATAGTGGATGATGTCGTCTATGATGAAAGTGGGGTGTTCGTGGGTAGTCGGAGCAGTCGTTTCGAAGCAGCCGCCCTGATCAACGGCGACGTCCACGAGTACCGTTCCGGGGCGCATGGTTTTCAGCATATCCCGTGTGATCAGCTTAGGGGCCTTTGCACCCGGGATCAGCACCGCACCGATAATCAGGTCGTATTCGCGGATCAATTTACGGATGGTGTATTCGTTGGAATACAGCGTAGTCACATTCGCAGGCATGACGTCGGCGAGATAGCGCAGGCGATTGAGGCTGAGGTCGAGGATGGCGACTTGTGCACCCAGGCCCGCTGCCATTTTCGCAGCCTGTGTGCCGACGATTCCACCGCCGAGTACGAGAACCTTTCCTGGGGCAACCCCCGGCACCCCGCCGAGCAGGACCCCCCTGCCTTTATAGGTTTTTTCCAGATATTTTGCTCCTTCCTGAATGGCCATCCTTCCGGCCACCTCCGACATGGGGACGAGGAGCGGCAGGCTTCCGTCTGCAAGCTCCACCGTTTCGTAGGCCAGGCAAACGGCCTTGCTGTTGATCATGGCCCTGGTGAGCGGCTCGTAGGAGGCAAAGTGGAAATAGGTAAAGAGGAGCTGCCCTGACCGGACGAGGGGGTATTCCTTTTCGATAGGCTCTTTGACTTTAATGATCATTTCAGCGATTCCGTAAATCTCTTCGATCGAGGAAAGGATTTTTGCCCCGCTGCTGATATACTCCGCATCTTCAAAACCGCTGTTGACCCCGGCAGTGGATTGCACATATACCTCATGCCCTCTTTTGGTCAGTTCCAGCGCTCCGGCCGGTGTCAATGCTACGCGGTTTTCGTTCGTTTTAATCTCTTTGGGTACTCCGATAATCATCTGTATTGGTTTTTTTGATTTAGGAATTCCGCAAAAATAGGAATTCCGTACTTTGTTTACTCCCTGGAGTTGCGCACTTTTGCCGCTAATAATGCAATTTTATGAGAAAATATGAATGGGTCTTATTTGATGCAGACGACACCCTGCTCAATTTTTCGCTCGCAGCAAGGTTAGCTTTCTCCGCTATGCTCAGCGACTTTAGGATTTTGGAAACGGAGCTACATTTCCCTTTATACAAATCCTGTAACAATGAAGCCTGGAGGGCGTATGAGCAAGGCGATATTGACGCGGTGGCCCTTCGGAAAAAACGTTTTTCGGATTTTAAGACAAAAGCAGGGCTCCGGCAGGACCTCGACGCCCTGGAGATGAACAAATCGTATCTGGAAAACCTGATCAAATATACAATTCCGCTCAAAGGAGCCATGGAATTACTGCACGCACTTGCCAGTCAGCACATAAAAATGGCAGTGATTACCAATGGCCTTAAAGAGGTACAACGCCCAAGGATTCAAAACTCCGGGATGGCCCCCTTTTTTGAATTTGTCGTTGTATCTGATGAAATCGGCACCGCAAAACCCGATCCCCGTTTCTTCGCCCATGCCCATGCCGAAATGTGTTTTCCGGATAAGCAGAAAGTGTTGGTCGTGGGCGATTCCTTTACATCGGATATAATGGGTGCCAGAAATTTTGACTTTCCATCCTGCTGGTTCAACCCCGAATCTATGCCCAATCCCGGCGATTTTTGCCCGGATTATGAAATCCGGTCTATTGCAAAGGTACAGGACATCGTTTTGAGCGAATGACGCTGCCGAAGTAAGGAGTTGTGTAAAAGAAGAGGCTGAGGATATTTTTTGAGTGCCGTTTTTTGGGGGGGTGGTGTTGAGGGTGTGGGGGGGGGGGGGGCGGGGGGTGGGGGGTGTGGGGGGGGGGGGGGGGGGGGGGGGGGGGGGGGGG
>JBEIGB010000053.1:0-25534 GCA_040382095.1 Lewinellaceae bacterium | reverse complement strand
CGCCGATTTTGTTCCTTTTGCTTTGCAAAAGGAACAAAATCGGCGTTTAAAAAAATATTCTGGACCCCCCAATAAAATTGTTTTTTGGGCCCTTTTTTCTCTTTTTCTCCCAAAAAAAAACAACCCCCCCGGCGCCCTAAGAAATATTCTTTGGCAGCGGAAGAAAGTTTAAGAAACCTTGGTCGCCAGCCGGTTGCGGTGTGCCAGCGCCAGCCTGATCTGTCCATAATCATATTTTCCATTAAAATACTCAAATATAGTTTTGAGCGGACAGGGGTCGGGGAGGTATTTCAGGGATTGGAGGATGACCTGCAGGTCATTTTCCGGAAGGAGTGCATGGATATCCAGGTCTTCGCCTTTTTCGTAGCTCAACGCGATATGGCTCATTACGGTAGATGGGGTAAGCTCCCTGCGCTCGGCGATCGCTTCAATGCTGAGGCCTTCCTTAAAAAGTTCCGTACTGATGCGTTGGGTAGATCCGCGAATGGATGCACTGTGGGCATCAACGTAATCCCGGATAGCTTCTAGGAAATCGTCGCCATAAGCGGCGAGTTTTGCTTCCCCTACACCGTGGATAAGTTGCAGCGCCTGAGCGGAGAGCGGTTTTTCCTGCGCCATCGCTTCAAGGGTGACATCGGTAAAGATAATGTAAGGAGGGACGCCCTTTTCCTGCGCGAGGGTTTTACGCAACTGCCGCAGGATTTCGAAGAGCTCGTCCCGCTGTTGCTCTTGCACTGGTTTGATCCGTTCCACCTTAACGGTTTTTTCCCGCAGCGGGGTGGCGTGGGAGAGTTGAACCTTTTGCTTTCCGTAGAGCACAGGTTCGCCTGCAGGGGTGATTTTGAGGATATGCTTTTGGTCGTAGGCGATTTCGATATATCCCAGATTGATGAGCTGCTGCAGATATTGCTGCCACTCCCATTGTCCCAGATCGCGCCCGGCTCCGAAAGTCTTGATCTGATCATAGCCTTTTTCCCGAAGTTCTTTTTTTCCGGATCCGCGCAGGACGTCAATCACCTGGGTCATAGGTGCGGCCTGGCCCATCCGCACAATGGCCGACATCGCTTTTTGAGCGATGACCGTCCCATCGAAATATTGCGGAGGGTTTTGGCAGATATCGCAGTTGCCGCAGTTGCGCTCAAGATTTTCCCCAAAGTAACTGAGGAGAATCCGCCGACGGCAGGCACTGGATTCTGCGTATTGTTGCATACGCTCCAGCTTTGCGAGCTGCAGCTCGGTCTGTTCCCCCGGCGTTTCGTTGAGGATATCCTGGAGTACCCGGATATCGTTATAGCTGTAAAAAAGGATGGTCTCTGCACGTGCACCATCCCGTCCGGCACGTCCGATCTCCTGGTAATAGCTCTCTATATTTTTGGGCAGGTTGTAGTGGATAATCCATCGCACGTTAGATTTGTCAATCCCCATGCCGAAGGCAATCGTTGCGCAGATGATGTGGGTATTATCGTTGATAAAGGATTCCTGCACTTTGGAGCGGTCGCGTGCGGCGAGCCCGGCGTGGTAAGCAAGGGCTTTGTACCCGATATCGCGCAGTTTGGCGGCGATTTCCTCGGTTCCTTTGCGGCTTAGCGTATAGATAATCCCCGACTGACCACTATGGCCTTTCAGAAACTGAACGATCTGCTGAAAACGCTGTTGGCCGGGCTTTACGGAAAGTTGGATATTAGGACGGTCGAACGAGGCAATAAAGGTTTCAGGGTTTACGAGACGCAACTGGTCGGCGATATCTTTTCTCGTAATTTTATCTGCTGTGGCGGTGAGTGCAATGATTGGGATATGCGGAAAATGCTGCTTCAGAAAATTGAGCTGGGTATATTCCGGACGGAAATCATGCCCCCACGCAGAGATGCAGTGTGCTTCATCTATGGCAATGAGGCTGACAGAAGCCTTGGTAAGCAGGGGAAAAAAACCGGAGGAAACGAGTTTTTCCGGTGAAACATAGAGCAGGTCTAACTGCCCGTTAAAAAAATCGTTTTCCACAGCGCGCTGCTCAGCTGTATCGAGCGAACTGTTGAGGAAAGCAGCACGGATGCCACTGGCCCGCAGGCCTTCGACCTGATCTTTCATCAGCGCGATGAGTGGGGATACGACAACGCAGGCCCCCGGCATCAATACCGCCGGTAATTGAAAGCAAATGGATTTGCCACCACCAGTAGGCATTAGCACCAGGGCGTCTTTTCCCTCCATAATGCTCTGGATGATTTCTTCCTGGCCAGGCCGGAACTGGCTATACCCAAAATATTTTTTTAGCGCGGCAAGCAAAGCGCTCGTATCCATAGAAAAATTAAATTTTGACGCAATCTACGCGGAATTTGTGGAGTTTTACTGATGTTTTGACACAATTTGTGTATTTCGGTGCAAATCTGCCTTTTTTTTGTGGCCCAATGCCTGAATATCCCTCAAAGACCCCCCTTTTAGCGCGCAGAGCTTGACAGGGTTCCAGCTCCCGGAACCGCACGAGACAGGTGTCGGTTGCTTCCCGTCTAAATAATGATAAAATATTTCCTTAAGCCAACCTTTTTTATGACTTTTGTTGCCCTGATTTCACAAAAATAATGCGGTTTTTTTTTCAAATCGCAGAACAAAAACCAAATTAAAAACAATCGTATGCCAAGTACCAAAATTGCCGGGATAGGATATTATGTTCCTGAGAGGGTAATCCCCAATTCCGAACTGGAAAAAATTATGGCCACGACGGATGCCTGGATCCAGGAACGCACCGGCATTCAGGAACGGCGCTACGGAAAGCGCCTGGAAGAAACCCCCACTACGATGGGGGTTAAGGCTGCAGAAATTGCTATCGAAAGGGCAGGGATTAAAAAAGAAGATATTGATTTTATCATCTTCGCTACCCTAAGCCCCGATTATTACTTCCCTGGATGCGGGGTACTGCTGCAGCGGGAAATGGGGATTACCCGGACGGAAGTGGGGGCACTGGATATTCGCAATCAATGTTCGGGCTTTGTTTACGGCTTATCGGTTGCCGACCAGTTCATCAAAACAGGCATGTATAAAAATATCCTGCTCGTGGGCTCTGAAATGCACTCGATGGGACTGGATTTCAGTACGGAGGGCCGTAATGTTACGGTAATCTTCGGCGATGGGGCAGGTGCAGTGGTGCTCCAACCTACAGAAACGCCGGGGAAAGGCATCCTGACGACCCACCTCCACGCAGATGGTACCTATGCCGAGAAACTCGCCCTCATCAGTCCGGGTGCGCATGGCGGCTATCATTCCAGACGGTCCGGAGAAAACACAGATTTCGGGTTTGAGGATACAGAATATGGTAAAGTGTTTGTAACAGAGAAAATGGTGAAAGACAATATGCTCGCGCCGGTTATGGAGGGGCAGTTTGTGTTCAAACTGGCCGTGCAGAAATTCCCGGAAGTCATCCAGGAGGCATTGACAAAAACCGGGCTTTCTGCCAGCGATATCAATCTTTTCGTCCCCCATCAGGCAAATTTGCGCATCAGCCAGTTTGTCCAACACAAACTCGGTCTGCGCGACGATCAGGTCTGGAATAATATTCAGCGTTATGGGAATACGACGGCTGCCTCCATCCCCATCGCCCTTTGTGAAGCATGGGAAAATGGCGCGGTAAAAGACGGCGACCTGATCTGCCTGGCCGCGTTCGGCAGCGGCTTTACCTGGGGCTCGGCTTTAATCCGCTGGTAAAGCATGGTCTTCCCTTTAACTTGCCCCGCTGCAGGCAAATGCGCATGTTATAGTCAATAAGCACTTTTGAATATGAAGAATGCACGATTCGCGGTTTGGTATGCTTTTGCCTTCCTGGTGCTTTCTGCTGTGCCGGATAGCTTTGCCCCTATGCTCCCTCCCAATGCGGCCGTCCTGAATGGCAAGGTCATCGGTGTGATGGACGGGGACACCTTTGACTTATTGAAGGGGACAGAACAAGTCCGCGTTCGACTGGAAGGTATTGATAGCCCGGAAAAAGGACAGCCTTTCGGCAACAATGCCAAACAAGCACTTTCGAATCTATGCTTTGGGCAGCCTGTACAGGTGGTTTTCACCCAAAAAGACCGCTACGGCCGCGTGATTGCCAAGGCTTACCTGTCCGATGGGCGTTGCCTCAACGAAGAAATGCTGCGACTGGGGATGGCCTGGCATTTCAAACGCTATTCTGATGATGCACGCTGGGCGAAAATGGAAGATAACGCGCGCCAATCCCGCGTAGGGCTGTGGGCCGATTCACGGCCGGTACCTCCCTGGGAATGGCGCGCACAGCGGTATAAAAAGAATTGAGCCTTATTTTTGCAGCGACATGGAGTAGGGCCTGTCCCGGATATCTTTTCCCCTTTCCGGATTTGGGGCGGCGTGCATTTTCAGTTGTAGCCTGCCTCCCCGCTGAATATCGTCGAAGCGCAGTAAACTCTTTGCCCAGGGCTTCCCGTTGAGGGTAGCTCCCTGAATATATACCTGGGAAGGCCCGTTATCGGGAGCTTCAATAACAAAAGTCTTCCCGCTTTCGAGGTGTAGGGTGATTTTGTTGAAAATGGGCGAGCCCATAGCGTATTCGCCCGCCCCCGGGCAAACAGGGTAAAAACCCATTGCGGAGAAAACATACCATGCAGAAGTCTGCCCGTTGTCTTCGTCGCCGCAAAGCCCGTCCGGATTTGGGGTGTACATAAGGTCCATAATCTCCCGGACGCGTGCCTGCGCTTTCCAGGGTACACCAGCATAGTTGTAAAGATAAACCGCGTGCTGGATCGGCTGGTTGCCGTGCGCATACTGCCCCATGCCGGCAATCGCCATTTCCGTGATTTCATGAATCGGGAAGCCGTAGTAAGAATCGTCAAAGGTCGGCGGGGAAGAAAATACCTCATCGAGTTTCTGGGTAAAGGCTTTGTCGCCACCCATAAGTTGGATCAATCCGGCAGGGTCGTGAAATACCGACCAGGTGTAATGCCACGCCGAGCCTTCGGTAAACGCGTCGCCCCATTTGTCCGGACGGAAGGGGGTTTGCCAGGTACCGTCCTCATTGCGCCCGCGCATGAAATTCGTTGTGGGGTCAAAGACGTTGCGATAGTTGTTTGCCCGCTGGTTAAACCGCTCGATCTCTTCGGCCGGTCGGCCCAGCACCTTCGCCAGCTCCCGGATGCAAAAGTCTGCATAGCTGTATTCCAGGGTGCGCGCAGTATTCTCGCGGATCTTTACATTGTAGGGGATATACCCCAGGCGGTTATAGTATTCCACACCATAACGGCCAACCGAACTGAGCGGGCCTTCCTGCTCGGTATTTTTCAAAATAGCCTCATACAGGGTACCGATGTCGAAGCCCCGGACACCTTTCAGATAGGCATCTGCAATAATCGAAGCAGAGTTGGAGCCAATCATACAATCGCGGTGCCCTGGGCTGGCCCATTCGGGCAGCCAGCCACTTTCGTTGTATGTGTTGACCAACCCCTGCATAATCTTGCTGTTTAAGTCCCGGTACATGAGGTTGAAAAAAGGAAATACCGCCCTGAACGTATCCCAAAATCCGTTATCGGTAAACATCGGGCCCGGCAGGACTGCTCCGTTGTACGGGCTGTAATGCACCATTTCCCCGCGGGCATCGAATTCGTGAAATTGACGGGGGAAAAGTAGTAGCCGGTACAAGGCGGTGTAAAATACTTTCTTTTGATCCTCGCTTCCCCCCTCTACCTGAATGCGGTTAAGCTCCTTGTTCCAGGCCATTTGCGCTTTGCTCCTGGTCGTTTCAAACCCATCTGTACCCAGTTCGCGCTGCAGGTTCAATTCTGCCTGCTCGGGGCTGATAAAAGACGACGCCACCCGCACATGGATCTGCTCCCCTTTTCGGGTGGCAAATTGCAGCACGGCCCCGGTATGCTCCCCCTTGCTTTCCTTGGAATTCCGCTTCAATATGGTGTCCCGCCAGGTGTGGGCGGCGGTAAACGGCTTATCAAAATAGGCGACGAAGTAATTGCGAAAGTTGTCTGGTACACCACTGCTGTTGTTTTGGCTGTAACCGGTCACCTTGCGCTGCTCCGGGTCAATCTGCACCGCAGAACCCTTAAAAAAAGCATCCAGCAGGATATATGCCGAATCTGTTGCAGGAAAGGTAAACCGGAACTGCGCAGCGCGCGCTGTAGGGGTAATTTCTACCCAGACATCATAGTCGGACAGGTAAACCCGGTAGTAATGTGGCCTGGCGGTCTCCCGCTTATGCGAAAACCAGGAGGCCCGGTCTTCTTCCTGTATTTTAAGCTTTCCGGTAAGCGGCATCAGCGAAAACGCCCCGTAATCATTGATCCATGGAGATGGCTGATGGGTCTGTTTGAACCCTCTTATTTTGTAAGCATCATACGTATATCCCCAGCCATCGCCCATCTTCCCGGTTTGGGGCGTCCAGAAATGCATACCCCAGGGCAACGCAATGGCAGGATAGGTATTCCCATTGGACAATTTGAATTCAGAATCCGTACCAACCAGTGGATTGACGTACTCAGTCAGGTTTTGCTGTGCCGTCAAAGGGCGGCTGAATGCAATCAAGATTAAGCAGTAGAAAATGTTTTTCATTTGTTGATAGCGATATTTTTGTTTTATAATCCAGTGTACAGAGGTTGTGAAAAAAGTCTCTCACTGCCTTCACCGGCGAAACAACGTTTTGAATGAACACTTTTTTTATTATTTTTCTTTGAAAATCAATAAAAACAGGGTTCTCGCAAAATATGATTTGGCAGCGTGGGCTACCTCTGGTGACAAAAGTACCTATATCCACAACTCCTATTGCAGCCCCCTGATGCTAAACTTCGGATTTTGGGAAGGTTGGTGCTCCTGCATCATCAACCGAAGCATCTCTGCTGCAATTTCCGGTTGTTGCTCCGATAAATCACTTTGCTCACGGGGGTCCGTTTCGAGATTGTATAGTTTCACCATGGAAGGGCCTTGTTGCAGATTGGTGCGAACGGCCTTCCAGGGACCCTTGCGCAGGGCTTGTTGCCCGCCGTATTCCGGGATTTCCCAGTAGAGGTGAGGATGGACAACCCTTTGCCGTTTTCCTTTCAGCGTTGGCAGGAAGCTGATCCCGTCAATATCTGCTGGTGGGGCTATCCGCGCCGCTGCACAGAGCGTAGGAAAAAAGTCCTGAAATCCCGCCAGGTGAACGCTCCGGCGTTGTGGCTTGATTTTGCCGGGCCAGCATGTGATCATCGGAACGCGGATGCCACCTTCGTACAGGAATCCTTTGGAGCGGCCGTATTCACCAGGAAAAGGACCCGCACTATTGAATTTTTCCGGATCTACACCTCCTGCAAAGGAGGGGCCATTATCACTGGTAAACACAATCAGGGTATTTTGCGCGAGCCCCAGGGATTTGATTTTATTCCGGATTGCCCCAACCTGTTCGTCGAGGATGCTGATCATAGCTGCATAAGTGGCCATAGGGGAGAAATTGGGGAGGTAGCCTTTCTCACCGAGATAAGGGGACTCCGGCCCCAGCTTTTTTTGATAGTAACCAACCCACTTTTTCGTGGCCTGAAGGGAGACGTGCGGTAGGGGAGAGGCATAGAGGAGAAAAAATGCCTGCTTGCCGGCATTGCGGTCTAAAAATCCCAGTGCTTCGTCAAGTTGCAGATCAGGGGCATAATCCTGCCCGGAGAACAGGGCATAACTTTCGGACTTCGACGGGTCAAGTCCTTCCGGCAGCCTGGTATTGGGGGGAACAACCGCATTGCGCAGGGGGATTTTTTCCTCGTTTCTCCATTGAAACGGCGGGTATAAATTATGTGCCTGCCGTTGGCAGTTGTAGCCATAAAAAAAGTCAAAACCCTGCAGGTTGGGCCTTCCCTCGGAGAGCGGCGCCCCAAGTCCCCATTTTCCCACGCAGGCAGTAGAATATCCCGCTTGTTGTAAAACTTTACCCAGGGTAAGGGTACCTGCAGGAAGCGGTCGCTGCCCCTCTAATTCAGGATCGGCGGCAGCTTTTGCATAGTCCCATACCTCGCCGCGCTCCGCCCATTCGTCGTTGCCCCGGATATAGGCTTTACCGCTGTGTTTGCCCGTGAGCAGGACGCATCGGGCCGGAGCGCAAACTGCTGAACCAGCGTAAAACTGGGTGAACCGCATACCGTCTTTCGCCAGTGCATCTATGTTAGGCGTTTCAATAAAAGTCTGGCCATAACAGCCGAGGTCCCCATAGCCCAGATCATCGGCGATAATCAGAATGATATTGGGCGGGCTCCCGGAATATCGTTCAGCGGGGATAAATGCTGTGAGCACAGGGAGCGCAAGGGAGAAAAAGGCACTTCCGGCTCCTGCGATATTCCGGAGTAACGGTAAACGCATGGTGATTTATTTAATTTGTTTACAGTGCTTTTTCATCGCCCGACAATAAAGCGTTTTACCGTATATCCGTCTTCTCCCTGCAGACGGAAAAAGTATGCCCCCGGGGGCAGGCCAGAGGTCTCCAGTTCCATACTATGATTACCGGAATTTAGCAGGCCGCTGAATACATTTTTCACCTGCCGTCCGGTAAGGTCGAATATGGTACAACGGTATTGCCCGCTGCGCGGAAGCGAATATTGAATAAAAAGCCATCCCTCGGCAGGATTTGGGAAGAGGGTCATCGGATATTCAGTCTCCTCCAGCTTGCGGTTTCCGGTCACCAGGCTGCCAAATACCGGGCGGGGAAGTCTTTTGGTCGTAAAAAGCCGGTATTGACCGGGGAGGTAGGAGAGGCTGGCGCTGCCAGATACGAGCAGGACGCTGTCGCCGCTGAAATATTCATAGACAAAGCCGCTGCCACCGAAATTGACGGAAATGGTCGTGGAGGTCACTCCAAAATTGCCGGCGATACCGGCATCGAATTCCGGATGGCGGAGGACGACCGTTTTCTGTGTTGCATTGGAAAGGCTGGTCTGAAAAGTTTGGGTATGAAAAACGGGGTATTTGTTGCGCAGTTCCAGCATAGCGCGCGTGACATCGTAAAGGCGCTGCCGTGCGGGTACCTGGCGGTAATCCCAACGGATTGGCTTGTTTGCAGTGCGGCAGCCGGGTGTAATAGTGAGGTCGGGACAGGTGTTTATGGAGAAATCGTAGCCCAGTTCGCCGAATTGCCAGAGCATTCTGGGGCCGGGTACGCCATAGAGGAAGACCGTGGCGAGCTCACTGCGCGCAAGACCGGTCACCAAATCCCTGACCCGGTAAATGCCATCGGGCGATTGGTTTCCAAACTGTAGATTCTTGTACATCATGCGCTCTTCGTCGTGGCTTTCGGCATACATAATGGCACCTGGAGAGGACCAGCCCCGGTTGCGGTGGTCCAGGGCAGAGAGGTTGTTCGAATAGCCCATAGCAGCTTCCAGGAATTCATGGTTGAGGTTACCCCAGACCATCATCCCCATATTGACCAGTTCGGTTTCTTCATCGTTGTTGGCAAAATGTTCCATAATGACATAAGCATTTGGATCAAAAGCCCATACGTGGTCGGCATAATCTTTCAGAATCGCGATGCGGGAGGGGTCGCGTTGTGCCATGGCGTTCGGATTGCCGAGCGTGAAGGTTTGGGTCAGGCCTTTGGAGAGGTCGAAGCGGTAGCCGTCAAATTTGAATTCCTCCAGCCAGTAACGCAGGACTCTTTTTACGAATGCCCGCGTGGCCTGGCTTTCGTGGTTAAAGTCATGCCCTACGTTGAAGTCATGGCGCGGCGTTGGGTTGAGCCAGGGGTTGTTGATAGCGGGGCGGCGGTTGTCTTCGTCCCAGTACAGTTGGCACAGCGGGCTTTGATCGAAAGCATGATTGAAGACCACATCGAGGATGACGGCAATGCCGCGCTGGTGACAGGCGTCAATAAATGCTTTTAGCTTCTCCGGTGGGCCATAATATTTATCGAGGGCCATGTGGTAGGAAGGGTTGTAGCCCCAGGATTCATTGCCTTCAAATTCATTGACCGGCATCAGTTCGATCGCATTGACCCCCAGTCGCCGGAGGTATTCGAGGGTATCGGTAAGGGTTTGGTAATCATGCCTTCCGATGAAATCTCTGACGAGCAGCTCATAAATCTGGAGCCGTGATTTTTCCGGTTTTTGGAAATTGGGTACCTTCCAGGGGTATGCTGTTTTTGGTCGTACCCAGGTCACCATCCCGCTGGCTTTTCCGACGGGGTAGGCTGGCAGATCGGGAAAGGTCTGTGGAGTGATCCATCTGTCATTGGAAGGGTCGAGGACCAGTTCGCTGTAGGGATCGCCGATGCGCCGTCCGCCTTCGATGATGTATTGGTAAAAAAGGGATTGCCCGTCGGCAAGGCCGTTCACCTCCAGCCAATGCAGGTTGCCATCGGTACTGCGGTTCATCAGAAAAGTATCGCTGATGCCCCAGTCGTTGAAGTTGCCAGTGAGGAAAACGGCCTGCTTATTGGGGGCAAAGATAGCAAAACGCGCGGTATTGGGGCTCAGACGGGTAAAACCCGGTATTGTGCCCGGCGGGGGATCTACAGGGGCTTTATTTACCGCTACGACATAGCTGAAGCTTTTGACCTGGCGCTCTGTGGCTGTTTCTGCAATGAATTCTACCTTATGGTTGCCGGAAGCTACCACGCCAATCGTATAATCCAGTTGGACGCCCCTGAGCTGCCGAAGGACGGCACCATTGTCGAGCAAGGTGAGCGTAGCCGTATCCGAGGACCTCCCCAGGAATGAGATGGTATTGCCCAGGCCCAGGACGAGATTGCTGCCTTCCGTAGGGTTGACCATGGAAGTGACCAGGCCTGTTTGTGAAAAGACATCGAGGAAGAAGTCTTTGTTGCCGTTATCTTTTCCCTCTCTCGAACCATTGGCATTTCTGAACACAAAAGCCATTTTACGGATTTCTTCGCTGGTGGGTACGCGGTAATACGTTCGGATATCCGGCTTGATCTCGACTTTATAAAGATTTGTACGTCCTTCGACGGGCGTCATGGCCCAGCCGGTATTGGCTACCCCCCATTGAGTGAATACATATTTCCAATCGCTGGGTTGCGTACTTAAATTCGTAATCACCCCGGTATGTATATATACGGTACAGTTGCAATCTTTTAACCCCCCGTTTCCAAATCGCGCATCGAAATAAACGGTTACGGGTTCCCAGGGACGGGGGAAGAGGGGCTCAGACCATACGGCCGCCTGCGAAATACCCGTTACAGGGCTGAATAAGGCAAAGTGAAAACACGCGTAAACCGATGCTTTCCACAAAAGTGATTTTTGCATAAATCCAATGATTTTTAGTCCTACTTTTGGGCGGTCAAAATAAGGGATTCCAGGGAAAAACTGAAAGAATCTGCTTAGCATAAGTCACTTTGACGGTGCAAGCTGCCAAACGACTCAATTTTTGTTTAAAATAGTATAAATACCAAAAAAATTGAAGACCATTCGATTAAAAAATAAAAAAGAAGCCGCGGTACTGCGTTTCCATCCATGGATATTTTCCGGGGCCATCGAACGGCAGCCGCAAGGGTTGGAAGATGGTGACTGGGTGGAGGTACAGGCACATGACGGACGATTTCTCGGGATGGGGCATTTTCAGTACGGCAGTATCAGTGTGCGCCTGCTGACCTTTTCCAAAGGACCTTTGGGGCAGGAACTCTGGGACAGCAAGCTGCGGGATGCGTTTGCGGTGCGCAAAATGGCCGGGTTAGAGGACGGAACGCCAAACCGCTGCTATCGCCTGGTGCATGGAGAAGGCGACGGCCTACCGGGTCTGGTGATTGATATATATGGTCTGGCAGCCGTTGTCCAGTGCCATTCGATCGGCATGCACCGCGACCGCGAGCGGATTGTTGCAGCGTTGCGTGCGGTTTATGGAGAGCAATTACAGGCCATTTACGACAAGAGCCAGGAAACCCTGCCGGCTAAGTATGCCGCCGGATGCAAAAATGGCTATTTATACGGGAATACCGCCCCTGGGGTAGTGGTCGAAAATGGCTTGAAATTTATGGTGGACTGGGAGAGTGGCCAAAAAACCGGATTTTTTCTCGACCAGCGCGACAACCGTGCGCTCCTTTCCCAGTATGCCGAGGGGAAGAACGTACTGAACGCTTTTAGCTATTCGGGGGGCTTTTCCGTGTACGCCCTTGCAGCAGGCGCGGTCCACGTGGATTCTGTGGACGTTTCCGCACGTGCGGTCGCGATGGTTGGCGAAAATGTCAAGCTCAATGGGTTTGCTCCGGGTACGCATACTGCAATCACTTCCGATGTTCTGGCTTACTTGCGCCAGACGGGTAAAACTTATGATCTGATGGTGGTGGACCCTCCCGCTTTTGCTAAAAGCCTGGATAAGCGCCACAACGCAGTACAGGGATACATCCGGCTCAATGCGCTTGCCCTGAAAAGACTGGCCCCGGGAGGCGTCATGTTTACATTTTCCTGCTCGCAGGTGGTTGACCGGCAGTTGTTTCACGATTCCATTGTAGCTGCCGCCCTCGAGGCTAACCGTCAGGTGCGGGTATTACACGAACTGACGCAGGGCGCCGACCATCCGGTCAGCTTGTTCCATCCGGAGGGAAGTTATCTGAAAGGGCTGGTACTGTATGTTGCCTGAAGGCTGGATTAAACTAATGTCCATATTTTGGGTCTAACGTCAAAAGGGTGTTTCGTCAGAAGGTATGCAGCCCGAACGCAGCATTTGGGGCAGGTCTGTATTCAACGCGCTCGAAATCCCCCCATTCTTTTGACGATATGAAACAAAATTCCTTTCCGATGAAAAAAATTTATGCCATCCTGATTTTGATGGTTGCCCTCCTCCAGGCCAGGGCCCAGCCTTTGTATTTCCCGCCATTATCGGGGAATGCCTGGGATACTCTTTCCCCATATTCCCTGAATTGGTGCCAGAAGCAAATAGACAGCCTGTATGCCTTCCTGGAGGCCAATAACACTAAAGCGTTTATCGTGCTCAGGGGCGGGAAAATCGTCCTTGAAAAGTATTTCGGGACGCATACCCAAAGCTCCCCCTGGCAATGGGCCTCGGCGGGCAAAACAGTCACGGCTTTTATGGTCGGGATGGCCCAGCAGGAAAAAAAGCTCTCCATTCAGGACCCCGCCACCAAATACCTCGGCCGCGGCTGGACCAGCTGTACGCCTGCACAAGAGGACAAAATCACCGTCCGCCACCAGCTGACCATGACCTCAGGACTGGATGATGGGGTACTTGATCCATTCTGTACCCTGGATACTTGTCTGAAGTTTAAGGCAGAACCAGGTACCCGCTGGGCCTACCACAACGGGCCCTATACACTGCTCGACCAGGTAATCGAAAAAGCTACCGGGATACCCCTGAATACGTACACCACTCAAAAGTTAAAAAACCCGACGGGTATGACCGGAAGCTTTCTTCCTGTCGGGTATAACAATGTCTTTTTCAGCACCGCGAGGAGTATGGCGCGATTTGGGCTGCTCATACTGAATAAAGGAAACTGGAACGGCAACCCAATCCTGACCGATACCGCTTATTACCGCCAAATGGTCAATACGTCCCAAAATCTGAACCAGTCTTATGGCTATCTGTGGTGGCTGAACGGAAAACCAAGCCACATGCTCCCCGGCCCCCAATTCGTTTTCAATGGTTTTCTAAACCCGAACGCCCCTCCGGATATGTTTGTGGCCATGGGAAGAGATGGCCAGTTCCTGAATGTCGTCCCCAGTCAGCAACTGGTGGTGGTCAGGATGGGCAATGCGCCCAGCGACCTGCCCGTACCCTACCTGATGAACAATGAAATATGGAGGTATATCAACAATCTGGAATGTACTACAACAAGTGCATGGGACAGGCAGTATGATATTCCCCCGCTTAAAATTTTCCCCAACCCGGTTCGGGATATCCTGCATGTAGAGGGAGCAGCAAACATCTCCAGGATTCAAATTTTTAATCTTGCCGGGCAGCTTTTGCAAACGATTGCCGGGCAGGGCAAAATATTGCGGGTTCCCCTTGATGGTACCCCTAAAGGGATGTATTTCGCAAAAGTATTTTTTGATAATGGCGGGGCGTGGACAAGCAGGTTTGTGAAAGAATGAAAAATGGGGCTGTGCGAAAAGTATGAGGTTATGTAAAAAGGCCGGAGGCCTTCATTTTTCGGCTAACGCCGAAAAACAATATTTTGAGCGCACACTGTTTTCACTGATTTTGCGAAGCCAAACCATTGAAAACAGTGTGCGCTCAAAACTTTCTTTCGCCGCCGTAGGCGGCGGAATACTTTTCACACAACCACATAAGAACTTTCTGGACAGCCCATAAAATTTTGATCTTGTACGGTTTGTTCAAATCAGCACTTATGTAGATTTGACTTTCCCGAATCTACATAAGTGCCGATTTATACCTTCAGCGCTGCCTTTTCCGCACCGTCTTACCCAGGGTAGAATCTTCCGTAAGCCATTTGACGTAAAAGAGACTTTGCCCGCCATATCCCTGTAACGCATTGAAATAGAGGATACTGTCCAGGGTTTCATTGTTGACCATTCTTTTCGAAGCGATGCCCAGGATGATGCCCGGTACAAAGCGGCTTTTCTCCAACCCGGCAGCGGTAGCAGTTTCAAAGGCATTGGTAACGGTGGCAACGTAGCTATTCATATTGGTGCGGTAGCACTGTACGTTGAGCTGGTCCACATAGCCGCTGCGCACCCAGGAGGGCCAATCCTGCATGAGGTTTTCGAGGCACCAGGGATACGGGTTTGGGGAAAAGGCCATGAGGTAGGATTTATTTTTTTCCTTTACCAGACGGTGCAGACGGGCTGCAAAATCATTGAGCAGACCGATGCGCCATTTAAACCATTCCGGATCCCTGAAGTCGGCGGGAGGAGCGCTACCTCCAAAATTTTTCTGATAAAGCCCTACGGTAAACGGGTCATAACCGCTGTTGGCAGGGGAGGCGGGTAGCCTGTCATCGCCCTGGATTCCATCCACTTCGGGATACAACTCCAGGGATTCTGCAATCAGATCGAGCAGAAATTGCTGTACCTCCGGGTGGTAGGCATTGAAGTAATAATCAGACCCGTTGTAGTTAGTCGTTTTGCCATCATTACCTTTGCCCGCCCAATGAGGTTTTGCTGCAAGAATGGGATGGCTCCCTGGATCGGGTTCCTTGCCCCATTGCGCCATAAATCCATACTCAAACCAAAAAATAACTTTCATTCCTTCCGCATGGGCCTGGCGGATTAAGAAAGCAACAGGGTCATGCGGGCTTCCTTCGGGGACATAGGAGTCGAACATCCATCCTTCCCCGACGGTGCGGTAGTTGCTGTTTTGCAGGAGTACGTTGCTTTTAAATGCCGTCTTGTTATCAGCCCAAACACAGAGGAACAGGGTATTCACTCCCTGGGATTTCAGGATAGACAACTGTTTCCGGGTCGCTTCCGGGGAATGGAGCAGGGTATTGTGCTGTGGAGCAGCAATCCAAACGCCATTAATTTTTCCGCTGTTTTTGGCGTCCGTACCTTTACGTTGCTGAATACTGAGCAAAGGCAGTATCAGGGACAAAATCATCAGATACTTCATAGCGGAAATTTGGCTTTACCCGGATAAAGGGCTTTGAAAACCTTTTGTTTTCTCGGTACCCCTTCATAAAAGAAATACACCTCCCCGGTGACCCCTTTGGCGCGGTTGGAGCGGACCATATCCACGATAAACTGATCGGAGGGCAGGTAGCTTCCAAGCATTAGCAGTAACCCGGGATAGAAGATTTTTGTCTTATTTTGGGCAAAATTGAGATTCGTGTTAAGCAGCGACTGATAAACCGAAATCCCCTGATCATCGCGCCGGTAGAGTTGAGGAGAGACTGCCTCCACCACATTATCGCTGACCCACGCAGGCCAGTCCTGGCAATAGTTGAAAAAACTGAAGGAATAAGGGCTCGGCGAATAGGTCACCAGGCAATTCGGTTTGATGGCTTTGACCTTGCGATACAGATCTACTGCGTAGGCGTTGAGAATATTGGACCGCCACTGGACCCAGGACTGGTTTTGTTCGCCTACCGGTGGTGACTGGCCGTTATGCTGGGATTTGTAGAGGTTTACGGTATAATTATCATAACCGGAAGAGGAACTCACTGCGGGTAAGCGGTCATCGCCCTGGATACCGTCAACATCGTAGTTTCGCACAACCTCCAGAACGAGGTCGGTCATGAATTTTTGTACTTCGGGGTGAAAGGCGTTCATCCAATAGAAATCGTTTTTATTGGCGATCTTCCCGTTTTGATCGCGGCTTTCCCATTCCGGATGGGCACGCAGGACGGCGTTCCGTCCACCATTTGCATTGCCATACTGCGCAGCAAAGCCATATTCGAACCATGCGATTACTTTTAACCCGCGAGCGTGGGCTTCCTCGATGACTTCTTTCAGGATGTCGCGGCCATCGTTGTAGAAGTGGGTTTGGATAGAGGGGTCGTTCAGCGGTTCGATGGCATCCTGGAGCACTTTGCTATAGTACGGGGTCGCTGTTTTATTCCAGGTGACGACGAATACGGTATTGAAATTCAAATCACTGAGCAACTGCATAGCATCGGCGATTTTTTCCCTACTGGTGAGTACATCGCTGGCGACATTCGTCAGCCATACCCCCCGGATACCGGATTCCTGCGGTTCTATGGTGATGTTTATGTTGTATGTCCTGGGGGTCCCAAAAGCAGAAACTACCGTAAATTGCTTAGTAGTATTGAGGTTTACCACATCCCCGGAGTTAAACGGCGTAGTGGAATCTTTAGGCTTGTCGAAGACTACTTTCACCGCCGAGAGATCGGTTCCGAAAGGGAGGCGAAAGGAGATGGTATTGCCCGATAATTGTCCATTCTGAAAGAGATCGGGAAGGTTAAAGAAAGAAATTGCATTGATATCGTCCACTTTGGTGAGCTGGACAAAATAATTGGCGATACGTCCGGTTTTTGAAAAAACCTTATAAATAGTTTCTTTAGAGAAGTCATTGGGGATCCCGGATTTTGGGTTGATAGAAGCATTCGGGGAAATGGCAATGGTGGGTACTAATTTGCTTAGGTCGAGCTGCGCAGGCACCTTGGCGCTGATCAGCCGGAGCGCTGTGTCCACAGTTGCTTCGATAGGCACCGGAAGTTCTTTGAACGTGAAGGAGATAATCTGGTTTTGGTCGTTCTCTACGGCAATCTGGTCTTTGCCGCAACTGGCAAGAAAAATCAGGGATACCGCCCATGCAAAGCAGGTAATGCGTACAGCGCCTGGAAACATATTATTTTTTTTAATTAAATATTGTGCAAAAACTTTGGGTTGTGAGGGTTTTGTAAAAAGCCTCCGGCTGTAAAATTTTTTGAAAGCGGCAGCCGCAAAAGAATAATTTTTGAAGCGCCGATTTCATTGATTTTACTTCGCAAAACCAGTGAAATCGGCGCTTCAAAAAATTTTATTCTGCCACCTTCGGAGGCAGAATACTGATGAGACAGCCTCTTTCAAAAAAATACTCTCTGGCGGCGAATGCCGCCGGTGCCAAAAATAGATTCAAACAAAATAAATACGTTTTTCAAAAAAAACAGTTCACTGGGTTGCAGGGGCTTCTACAACACGGAAGCCATTATTTGCTGCGCCGGCCATCATCCAGACCTTTTTTGTGGCCGTATTGACGAATACGCTTACGTCTGCTGCGGTATTTCCGTTCACTTGCTGGCCGATGGCGGAGGTAAACACCAGCCTGGTCCTTACAGCTTCAGCGGTGAGGCCGTTCATTGCTTCGACCAATGTGCCGCCGGTGATATCATAGACGACCAGGCCAGCGCTGCGGATAGTGGAGCCCTCGCTTCCCGGGAGGGCCATTATCAGATAGCGTCCGTTGTTGATTTCGATGATTTTACCCCCATGAGTGCGGACACCGATCGCATCGGTTTCGATTGCCGTAAACTTAGTGGCACCATCTTCGGAATAAAGGGTCGGCACCATTTCAGCACCATTTACCAGCAGGTAGTTTTTACCATCGGCGGAAACTGGTTCTACATAACCATAGTTCCCGGCTTTGATCAGGTCTTTAAAAACAATTTTAGCCGGGTTGGCTGCATTGGTGACCGTACCGTTGGCGACATTCCAAACCAGCACGAAATTATTGTTGACCACGGAGTTATTCCCCGGAAAAGCCATGGCGTAGAGCTTGCCGTTGCCGTAGGGATCCCCTGCAAAATTGATATTGTCGCCCAGGCGGAGGTTACTTCCGTCGAAATTAGCGGGGAAATTGAGGAGTAATTCCGCAGGTGCGGTGTTGTTTGCCCATCGGTACACCCGGAATGCGCCGCCTGCCCAGTTCATATTACATGCGATAATGCCTTTTTCAGTAGCGATCACATCAGATATCCCGAAAATCCCACCTGCTACGATTTGTGCGCCAGCGGCATCTGTTTTTTTGAGCGTACCTGCCGAACTGCTCGAGCCATCGTTTTTGTAGAAAAAGACCTGGTTTTCGCCTTTATCGGCCACATAAACATGCCCGCTGTTCATCGAGAAGCCGCGTTCGTTATCCCCCGTACTCGCCATTTCCGGTACGAGGGTACTGGATGCCACACTGGCATCAAAGCGAATAGTCGTCTTTTTAAAATCCAGGCCAAAAGCTACAAATTTGACCGTTGCCGTGTAGGAAGCCGTTGTTGCTCCCTGCGTAACCTTATAGGTCACGGGATTAGTGAAATCCTGCACTACATTGGAGGCAGGGGCTATCGTTGCACCTGCCGGGATAGTGGTAATCTTCGGGCTAAGCGCTTTTACATTTGCCCCTTCCGGCATATTAATAGTAATTGCCTTTGTGGCCTGATCAATGGCTACCGATACGGCACCGTTCACCTCAAAAGCGGAGATCACGACTTCTTTAGGATCGAGGACAGTAACAGTGACCGTATAGACCGTTTCCGTCACTCCATCTTCGGCGGTAACGATATAGGTAACCGGGGAGGAAAAGTTCCTTGCCAGGCCGCTGGCAGGGGAGATCGTCGCTTTCTCGGAAATGCCGATCGTCGGCACAATATTCGTCAGATCAGTGCCAAAAGGCACGGAGATCGCGATATTTGTCCCGGTGATGGTTCCGGTTGCCGGAGGATTGGCAAAGGAAAAACTTAGGATAGAAGACTGGCTGGACAATTGAGGTTCTTTTTTACAGGAGCTCATCCATCCAACCAGGATGAGCGAGACAAACAAGAGCAGAAGTTGGCGGTATTGCATAAAGTAGTATTTTAAGGTTCGATAAAATAAAGGTCGAAGAATGATAATGGAGGTATTTCAGGGGCTTAATTGACATCCCACCAAACCCTCACCGACTGATCGTCGCCGCCCATCCTGCTCACTGCGGCCTGGGAGTTTGCCGGGTTCAGACGCTTTTCCGATTCGCTGTAGATTAAGCGGCGGGGGAATTTCCCATTGTTCACCGGGCCTTTAAATTCGGGTGCAGGGAGGACCGGAAAACCTGTCCTGCGTTTTTCGGCCCAGGCTTCTACACCGTTCATACATAGCGCCACCCACTTTTGGGTGATGATTTGCTCGATGGCCCTGGCGGCATTAAACCTGATCTGCGGCTGATCCAGGTAAGCCTGGATAGCAGCGTTGTTGGCAAACCCGTACATTTCTATTGCTGCGCGTACCCCTTCGTTATAGAATTGCGCGGCGTTGCCTGGAATGAGCCCGCGGTGGGCAGCTTCTGCTTTAAGGAAACAGGCCTCGGCATAATGAAGGTTATAAGTTGCCCCGTTTTCCTCGATAAAGACCGGACCGACACGGCTGAACTGCTTGAAATAATTATCATCAAAAACCGACTGCCCATCGGGATTAAGGCCATTTTTCAAGCCGCGGTACTGGCGGTCTGTCTCTGCCGGCTTCACATACAGGGGCAGGCGGGGATCGTTGTTGTTTTTGAGAAAATCCACCATGGTCGCCGACATGCGGGTATTGTTGAATACTTCAGTAACCAGGATCGGATTGCGGAAATATATATTGGAAACAGAGCCGTCCCAGATCATTTTGTTATTGTCGGAGTTGGATTCCAGATAGGGGCCGTTGGCAATCGCTGAAATAATGTTCCGGCTAAAAGCAGGATCTACGTTGATTACCCTGAGGGCAAGGCGCAACAACAAGGTATTTGCGAATTTCTCCCATTTTTTGAGATCGCCCTGATAAATAAGGTCGGCGTTGCCGTAGGAAGGGAAATTGCCCGCCTGCGCGATCAGTTGCTTTCCTTTTTTAATCTCTTCCACGAGATCTTTGTAAATGTCCTGCTGCTTGTCGAAAGTAGGCTGTGAGGAGGTGAAGGCGGTAGAGTAGGGGATATCCCCATACATATCTGTCATCCTTTGAAAAAGAAAGGCTTTCCATATCCTGGCAACCCCCTCTTTATGCGGGTTTCCCCTTTGGATACTGACCTCGATCGTATGGTGGGCATAGAAAAGGGGGGCAAACTCAAAATTCTGATCGCCGTAAGACCTGTCCCAGATATCCGTAAAAATACCGAAAGATGGCTCGTAGTAGTCCGTTGGGAATACCCCGGTAATCGTGTTGTACTGCATATAGAGGTTGGCCGTGAGCCTTTGGGCGCGGTCGAACATATACCAGGTCATACTCCCTCTCTGGGTAGCTACCGTAAAAAGCCCATTTGCATCGGTAGATACCGAAGCCGTGGCGGGGAAATCAATTTCCTCGAAGTTCTCGGTGCAGGAAAGGGTCAACAGGCAGATGATCGCGAAAGTATAAATACGGAAAAATTTCATGGCGGTCAGGATTAAAATTGGACATTGATTTTCGCTCCGACACTCCTGGCGATTGGGAAGGCAAAGAGCTCTATGCCCTGGGACTTCCCGGAAGAGAAAGATGACTGTGGCGCGAAGCCTGGCGTTTTGCGGTAAAGGAAGCCCAGGTTGCTGCCAAAAACGGAAAGGCCAATCGCACGTGCGGTATTGGCTTTGGACTTGCGCAGGGGCAGATTATAATTGATGGAGATTTCGTTGATTCGCACGAAGGAAGCATCAAAAACTGCGGATTCATTGATGGCGGCCATTCGCGCCCAATATTGCTGAGGGTTGATAAAATTGCGCTTTGGTTCTCCCTTTTTATCCACTCCCTCTACCAGGAAGCCATTTGTCGGTATCCACTGTGCAGGGGTGTAGCCGAGGGCAATCCTTTCGTTTTCACTCTTGTACCAGCCGTCGCGGCCTTTGATGGAGTTGTCGAGCGTACCTGAAGAAGAGCCCGAAGCATAGGAAGAGCTGAAGATTGCACCGCCGATTTGGGCGTCCAGGGTAAAATTCAGGGAGAAATTCTTGTATTTGATTTGCTGGTTTAGCCCCAGCATCCAGTCAGGTTGTACATGCCCGAGGACGAAGTCGGTATTTCCGAAGCTGTCAATTTCAATCTGTGGCAATCCAAAATCGTCGAGAATTAATTGGCCCTGGGCATTTCTCAGGGATCGCGTGCCCACGAGATAGTCATTTCTGCCACCGACCCGGCCCTGTACGCTGATACCAGAGCGGGTGCCCCCGAGGACGAGGATGGAAAGCTGCGGGGAAAGGCTTTCTACAAGGGGTTTATTGGTCGAGGCATTGAGGCTTATATTCCAGGCGAAGGCACTTTTTTCGTACACCACCGCACTGGTATGTAGTTCGACCCCGGTATTTTTCACGTTGCCCGCGTTGACCAGCAGGGATTGAAAACCACTGGTAGCGGCGACTGGTGCACGGAAGATCTGGTCTTTGGTATTATTGAGATACCAGGAAACATCAAATTTGAGTTTTCCTTTGAAGAAGCGCAAGTCTATGCCGGCCTCCAGAGCATCCGTTTGCTCGGGGCGGATATCGGGGTTTGGCCCTACAGCAGGTACACGGATGAAAGGCTGACCAAGGTGGCCGACGGTATTGCCGTAGGTAAAATATCTCGAGCTGGCACCCAGGTTGGTGTCGTTACCTACCCGGGCAAAAGAGGCCCTGAACTTGGCGAAGTCCAGGTTAAAAGGCAGGTTGCGCCAGGTATCGCTGAGCACCCAGCTCAGGTTGGCGCTGTAATAGAAGAAAGACCAGTTGTTAGGGGAAAGCGCAGAAGACCAGTCGTTTCGCGTAGTAAAAGAAAGGTAAAGCTGATTTTTCCAACCGAAATCTGCAAATTGATACAGCGAATTGATGCGTTTATGCGAAAGGCCTTGAGCGGTTTGTATTTCCTTAAAATTATTGACGACCCAAAGACCGGGGTTGACCTGGTCATCGCCGGAAGATTCAATACCCTCATACTTGTTGTCCAGGCGACTTCCGCCAACAGAGACATTGGTCGAAAGGTTGCCCCAGTTTTTGTTGCCGGTCAGAAGAAAGTCATAATTACCGATAAAGCGGTTGGCCAGGCTGTAGCGAAAATTTGCCACCGGGGAAGTTTTGTATGCCGTGTTGGTATAAATACGGCTTTCCCGGATATCGTTAATATAATCTACCCCGCCGCGGACAAGCCCTTTGAGCCAGGGCAGCAGGTCGAAGTTAAAGACCATCGAGCCCAGCAGGCGGCTGCGCACGTCGGCATTGGTGTTGAGGTTGACTGCCCAATAAGGATTTTGGTTAAAGCTGCCCGCAGTCCTGCCGTCCCAGAGGATAGGCAGGCCTGCAGGATCAATGTAAGGAACCAGGTCATTCAAAACCACCGACCTGGGCATGATGTAAAAAGAGCGGACCGGATTATCGGGCGATCCACCGAGATTGGGGCGGTTGAAGGCATCCTGGCCCGAATAGTTGAGCTTGGCGTCCATCTGGATTGCCCTGGACAATTTTGTAGTGTTTCGAAGTGTGAGCGAGGTCCTGGTGATATCGCTGTTGGGCATAATGCTCGAATAGTAGTAGTGACTGGCTGCAAGTCGGGTCTGGGAAATATCGTTACCACCTGAAATTTCCAGGTTATTGGTAGTGCTGAAACCGTTTTGAAAGAAATCCTGCATCTGTCCGGTAGCGGCCTGGTAGGGCGTTTGCCTACCCAGCCAATCCGTGACAGGCTTGCCATCGTATTTTGGCCCAAAACTAAGGGTGTTGAACGGGGTATAAGTGCCCTGTGAGCCACGACCGTACTGATCCTGGAAGGCGGGATAGATAAATGGCTGTTCCATAACCGCCGAAGTACTGAAGCTGACGCTCAGACCCTTGTCTGAGCGGCCTTTTTTAGTGGTGATGATGATGGCTCCGTTCTGGCCTTGTGCCCCGTACAGCGCCGCTGCGGCAGGGCCTTTCAAAACCGAGATGGAGGCAATATCGTCGGGGTTGAGGTTGCTGATGGCGTTGCCATAATCAAGCCCTCCGTCCTGTGTAGCGCCGTTTCCTCCGGTATTGTTCACAATCACACCGTCTATCACGAAGATCGGCTCGTCGTTGCCGGTCAGGGAACTGCTGCCCCGGATCAGGATGCGGCTGGTGCCCCCGGGGCCTGTGCCTGCCGGGCTGACGTTGAGCCCGGCGACCTGGCCGGAGAGCTTGTTAAGGAAGTTCGGATCGCTGTTATTGGAAAGGACTGACCCGCTCACTTCCTGTACCGCATACCCTATGGTCTTTTCCTGTCGGGTGATGCCCAGTGCCGTTACGACCACACTCTCGAGCTGGAAAGCGTCCTGCTGCAACAGGATCTCCACTGTCGTCTTTCCCGCAACTTCAACAATTTGCTCCTGATAACCCACATAAGAAACGATAATCCTGGTTTCATTGCCGATTTCAAGGGAAAACCTGCCATCCAGATCCGTAGCAGTCCCCGTGTTGGGGTCTCCTGCGAGACGGATGGAAGCGCCGATGACCGGCTCCCTGGAGCCAGATTCCAGCACGGTACCGGAAAGCACCTTCTGTCCGTGGGCAAAAGCCCAGGAACTTAAGGCAAGGATCAGAAGGATGTTTTTTTTCATAAACAAAGTGGTGTGAATAATAGACTTGTTGCGAAGGGATCCAGCGCGGGCCAAGATGGCTGCTTTTCTCCCACGCTGCCCCCCCCACGAAAATAGCGGCAACAGGATAGCGGGGGTAGCAAAGTTAGTCAAATAAGTTAAGGAGAAAAAATAATTCGTGTACGAGCAACGTAAAAAGTATTTAACAGGCGATTTTAGAAAATTATTAAAATACGTACAAATAAAAGTTTGTTTTTTTAATGTTTTTAAAAATTTAATCTTGACAATTAAGATAAATCAGGGCGATAAGGATGCCAAAAAGCTGCGAATATCCGAATAGCAAAAAAGAAATTGCTCGAACACGAAAAAAAGCAAGCATTTATACTTATCTTGCACCTGTAACCTTGTGGATAAGAAGGTCCGGAGGTCAATTCACCTGATTCCTTATTAAATTCGGCTGGACGAGGCCAGCCACTTTGACTACGCTTATGCAGATTACCGGCACGTTTCTGGATGAAATCAGCCATGATATTCCACACCAAAACTGGGGGCCTGAAGAATGGGATGCAGATTTCCGGCACATGCAGGCTATCGGGATAGATACGGTAGTACTTATCCGGGGCGGATACCGGAAATTCCTCACCTGGCCCTCAGAATATCTGATTGCCCGGCAGGGCTGTTACCGCCCCTATCAGGACCTGGTAGCGCTTTTCCTGGATTTATCGCATCAATATGGTATGCGCTTTTTTTTCGGCCTTTATGACAGCGGAAAATACTGGGAAACAGGCGATTTGCGGCACGAAATCGAGGTCAACCGCTTCGTAGTGGATGAGGTCTGGGAAAAATATGGCACCCACCCGGCATTCGGGGGCTGGTATCTGAGCATGGAAATCAGCAGGAAAACCAAAGGCGCGGTAGAATCCTTCTACACGCTCGGCAAGCAATGTAAGGCAGTAAGTGGTGGGCTGCCCACTTTCATCTCCCCCTGGATAGACGGCAAAAAATCGGTTGCTGCTGCTTCCGCACAGATTACCAGGCAGGAGGCGATCTCCGTGCGCGAGCACGAGGCCGAGTGGCTCGAGATATTTGACGGAATTCACTCCGTAGTAGATGCCGTGGCTTTCCAGGATGGCCATATTGACTATGACGAGCTGGATGCTTTTTTTTCCGTAAATAAAGCCATGGCCGACCGCTACGGGATGCAAAGCTGGACCAACGCCGAGTCCTTCGACCGCGATATGCCAATCAAGTTTTTACCCATCAAATTCGAAAAACTACGGCTCAAGCTGGAAGCAGCACAACGTGCGGGCTATGACAAGGCCATCACGTTTGAGTTTTCCCATTTTATGAGCCCCCAGTCGGCATACCAGCAAGCCCGCCATCTGTACAACCGCTATCTGGAATGGATAGGGCAGCCCGGCAATGCCGTGGCAGATCCGGTTTTGCAGCTGCAAAAGAATGGCCGCAGCTACGCAGATTTGGCAGTTGATGCTGCCAAACAATATTTTGAACGAACGCTGTTTCATTAATTTTGCTTCGCAAAATCAATAAAACAGCGTTCGTTCAAAATATTCTTCCGCCGCCGTAGGCGGTGGAATACTTTTTGCACAACCTCATAAAATCGGCGTTTCAAAAAAAACATTCTTTGGCGGCGAATGCCGCTAAATGACCTACCAGGTGCTTTTTATACACCCCACACGCAAGGGTTCCACACAGG